>CAYJFG010000008.1:10799-31289 GCA_964369305.1 uncultured Eubacteriales bacterium | reverse complement strand
AAACAAATATTTCTTCTTTTTAATTCTAAAACCACATTACGTGCAACTGTTGTCTTACATAGCAAAGCAATTGTTGTATTTGTATTTTTAAAACTTTCTATAAGCTCTAAAAACATATATTCGCAAATATCAAAATTTGAGCTTCCTGTTACTGCCTCAAGCCCTTTTAACCCTTTATTGTTCGATTTTTTTGGTGTATTATCACTTTCTATAGACGAAAGAACACTATTATTTACCCAAGGAGGGTTTCCTATTATAAGCAACTGGTGATTATATATATTTTTCTTAAATTCTGAAAACTTAAACTTAAAAAAGTCCTCATTAAACAAAATCACTTTATTATCTAATATTTTTTTCGACTTATTATAATATTCTTTGTTTTTTTCAATACCATATAATTTTAAAGGGTTAAATATATTATTTGCAGATAATAAAAAATTGCCTATTCCACAAGTTGGTTCTAAAATAATCTCTGGCAAAATATTAACTTCTTTTCTTATGTAGTTGCACACTTTTTCAGCAAAATATATAGGCGTTTGAAAATCTCCGTACGCAATTTTATGCACGTAATTATTTCCATTCATAATTTAAAACCCCTTGAATTTCATTGTTAAGTGTTATAACTCTACTATACTGTAATCTCCATTGTAAAGCATTAGATATCGTTAAAAAGCCTTGATTTGGTGTATTTTCAATAATCTCTTGTGCTAATTCATTATATGTTATATCATCTGCTGGGATATTTTTATCCATTAAAAATCCTATAATATCTTCTTTGTTTGACCCATCAGACACCATCTCTATTACTCTTTTAGTCGTAGTAAAGTCGGCTGTTCTTTTAGCTTCTACAAAAGTTAAATACTTAAAATCAAGATTACAAGATGTACCATTATCGATTTTATCGTAAACAAATATTAATAAGTTATATCCTAGTCCAAATATTTTTTGTCTTGCATTTTTAAAAGGGCATGAGGATTGAGGTTGTTTTATTGATGTTACTTTTATGTCAGTGTTTATATGTGCGTCTGGAAAGTCAATCCCTTTGGCACTATTTCCAATACTTATTTCATACTTTTTAGCAATATAATCTTTAAATTTATGTTCAATGTAAGTGCCAACTGCTTTTCCATCTGTAACACCTATAAGCTCTAAATGATTTATATTTTTTTGCTCTTCGCAAAACGTTTTTGAAATATTTAATAGTTCTTGTATTGTAATTTTCTTTTTCATAATTTAACCTCCCATTATCTAAACTATAAGCCTTTTGGCTGTAATCCAAAAGGCTATAATTGTTTATTATATTTCAATCAACTCATATTCTTGAGTACCTACGCCCATTTTTTCAGCGTGTTTTATTCCAACAATCCAATCGGTGTTAGAGTGTGCTATTTTGAAATGGTCTGCTCCCTTATGACAGGCACAATCAAGGTCGTGTTTATGTTCTTTTAAGACGTCGCCTATTGCACTATTTTGGAAAGCTGTTTGCTTATTACAGGCGTCTGCACAAGCTCTATCAAGTGCTACAGGGTCAAAAGATGCAAACATACCAACGTTTGGAATAATTGCAACGTCATTTTCGCTGTGACAATCGCAATTTGGCGATATATCTATAACTAAACTTATATGGAAATGTGGTTTATCTTTTAAAACCGCATAAGCATACTCAGCCATTTTTTTGTTTAAATCGTCCTCAGCACTGTCCCACTGTGGGTTTATAGCATCAAAAGTGCAAGCACCTATACATCTACCGCAACCAACGCATTTATCAGGGTTTATATAGGCTACTTTATCTTCACCAAACGTAATAGCATCATGCGCACAATTTTTTGCACAAGCCTTACATTTTTTACACATAGGAGCGTATACTTCAGGTTTACCATTTGAATGTTGCTCCATCTTACCAGCACGGCTTCCACAACCCATACCAATATTTTTTATAGCTCCACCAAAACCTGTCATCTCATGGCCTTTAAAATGGTTAAGCGATATAAATATATCAGCATCTGCAATAGCTGTACCTATTTTTGCATTTTTAACAAGCTCACCGTCTATAGGTATTATAGTTTCGTCTGTTCCTTTTAGTCCGTCACCTATAATAACGTGGCAACCTGTTTGAAATGGCGAATATCCATTTTCATACGCTGCCTCTAAATGCTCTAGTGCATTTTTTCTTCTACCTGCATATAGCGTGTTGCAGTCAGTTAAAAAAGGTTTTCCTCCTAAAGACTTTACAACATCAACAACTACTTTTGAGTAGTTCGGTCTTAAATACGCTAAATTTCCAGGTTCACCAAAATGGATTTTTATAGCACAAAATTTTTCTTCAAAATTAATATTTGAAATTCCTGCTTTTTTAATTAGCTTTTCAAGTTTATTTAATAAATTATTACCTGGAAAAGCTCTCATATCTGTAAAATATACTTTACTGCTCATTGTATTTGCTCCTTTAATCATCTAAACCATAAATTATATCATCTACTTGTGATACTACTTTTTTACTATGTTCCTCTTCATCTACACTTTCACCAGTTGGGAAAATATATCCAGACTCAATAGAGTTATTACCTGCTTGTATAACTGTTCTAACATTTGGTTTTGTGTTTCTTTTATTAAATTCGTTTATATATCTTTTTTCAGAATTTCCACCGTTTAAATTTGATGAAAGTTGAATTACAAAAGAAAGCATAAATAAAGCAACTGCAATAAACTCAAATATTTTAACGTCGCTTGTAAAGTTAATTTGTCTGCCTGTTGCGATATTTGATGTTAAATACATTGCAAAATAAGAAAAAATTAACGCAATTGCTGGCATTGAATACAAGAACACCGCTTTAACAGGGTTTCTTCCGCCTTTTTCTTCTCCATCTGTAATTCTAGCATAAACACACATAATATTTGAAATAGCAATAGCACAAAGTCCTGTGTATATTAAATCCATCATATTTACAGCGTGGATTGACTCCCTTGCATATGACATAAATAAAACGCCTAATTGAGCAGCCACCCAAATAGTTGGCAAAACCATAACAACACTAGTTTTTTTGCCTGATGGTTTACTTTGCATATTAAATATACCTACTACAACAAACCCAATACCACCTAAAATACAAGAAACTAAATCTATATATTGAAGAGTTAAGTTTTCCAAAACTGTGCTTGAAAGATTATTGATTTGATTGTATGAATCATAAAAAAGAAGTCCGCTTGCAACTAAAGAGAATAGACCTGCAAAAACATTTTTTTGAGATATTATACAAGTCTTATTAGTTTCCTTATCCATTAAATTTAAAATCAATAGTATAACAAACATAACCCCCACTGCTAAGAAAAAATTTGTCATTATATCGTTATTAAAAACTACGCTTTGTAAATAGTCGTAATTACTGTATTGAATGTAATGAACAGATATCGCTATACTTATTACAGTCAGCGGTAAAAAAAACAACCATGATAATTTTATTTTCATTATTTAGTCCCCCAATAATTTAAATTTAATGTATAAAACTTTTCGACCTCTTATATAAATTAATAAAAGCATTTATTTAATTTTAAATTATATTTTTCATTATGTCAACTAAATTTAAAAGATAAATAAATTTATTTTAAAAAATAAGTGAATTAGGAGGTTTTTTTTTGAAAAAAGCAGTTTTTTCGATTATAATTTTAACAATAGTGATAATTTTAGTACCTTTTTTAACTATATATTTTACACAAGAAGACAACAGCATTAAAAGTTACAATCAAGAAGATAACGCAAACACAAAAGATAATAATTTCATTTTTTATAATGGAAAAGAGGACAAATTAACAACTTTAAGCGAGTACGATTTTTTACTATATAAAATAGCTTGCGACATACCTATTACATATCACAAAGAGAGTTTAAAGGCAATAGCAATAACATATCACACATACTACTCTTTTTTAGCTCAAAATAACGAACCCTTTACTTTAGAAAATGAAATTTTCACTTCAAAAGAAGACTTACAAGAATTTTACAAAGAGGATTACGAAAATAACATAAAATTTCTTGATACTATATTAAACGAAACTTTCAACACCTTTATAACTTATGAAAATAAGATTATATATTCGCCTTTTTCCGATTTTTGTGCAGGAATTACCGAAAATAACACTTTTTTAAATTTAGAAGATTATACATATATTAAAAGTATAGCATCTCCATACGATTTATATGCACCGAACTTTTCAAAAACAATAAGTATGACACCTGATGAAGTAAAAGAAGTTATCAACAATAATTTTGAAAATGTTAATTTAAGCGATAATTACTCAAACTGGTTTACAGACATAAAAAAAACAGAAAGTGGCAACGTAATTTCTTTAAAAGTAGGCGAGAAAACTATTAGCGGTGTGGACTTTCAAAAGGCTTTTAATTTTGATAGTGCCTGCTTTGACGTTTTATATACTCTTGAAAATTTTAATTTTACTATTAAAGGAAAAGGAAGTTTTTTAGGGTTAAGCCTTTACGGTTCAAATGAAATGGCAAAACTTGGTTTTAATTATAAAGAAATAATTAACCACTACTTTTATAATGTAGAAATTTCTTTAAAAAATTAAGCAATTTATATAAAAAATCGGTCTTATTTTAATTGACAATGTCATATTTAAGGCTTATAATTATAAGAGATACATTATAATAAGGAGTTGAATTTAATGGATGCAGGAGGTAGTAACGGCACTGTTCCAAAACGAAATATTTTAAATTTGTTTACGTCTACTTTTTTGTATTCATTTTTAAAGTAGTTATCGTTTTGTGCCTTACTTGATTATTAAATACAAGTTAGGAGTGAAATTGATATGGAAAGAAACCCTGTATATGTAATAGATACAATTTTGCCACTTTTAGAGCAAAAAAAGTACGCCACACTTAGGGATATACTAACAACTATGCAACCTATTGATATTGCAAATCTTTTTAATGAAATTGAGGACGAAAAACTACCAATTTTATTTAGAATTTTGCCAAAGGAAATAGCGGCGGAAACTTTTGTTGAAATGGACGAAAAAACGCAAGAAATATTAATTCATATTTTTAGCGATAAAGAGCTTAAAGCAGTTGTGGACGAGCTTTATGTTGATGACGTGGTAGACATTATAGAAGAAATGCCTGCAAACGTTGTAAAAAGGATTTTAAGGCAAGCAGACCCTGACACAAGAAAACTTATAAATGAGATTTTAAATTATCCTGACGATAGTGCGGGCAGTATTATGACTACTGAATATGTAAGTCTAAGGCCACAATCAACTATAACTCAGGCAATTGCAAATATTAGGGCAACTGGTATTGATAAAGAAACTATTTATACGTGCTACGTAACAAATGTTAATCGTGAGCTTTTAGGTTATGTGTCTATTAAAGATATTATTTTAGCCGATGTAAATAATACTATAGAAAGTATTATGAATAAAAATGTAATATCAGTTCATACACTAGACGACCAAGAGGCCGTTGCAAATCTATTTAAAAAATATGACTTTGTAGCTATGCCTGTTGTAGATAAAGAAAATAGGCTTGTAGGTATTGTAACTGTCGATGATGCTATCGACGTTATGCATGAAGAGATGACAGAGGATATCGAAAAAATGGCTGCTATCTCTCCTACAGATAAACCTTATACTAAAACTGGAGTTTTTGAAACGTGGAGAAAGCGTATTGTTTGGCTTTTAGTTCTTATGATTTCAGCATCTTTTACAAGTATGATTATCACATCTTTTGAAAGTGCTTTAGCGGCTCAAGTAGTACTCACTGCTTTTATTCCTATGCTTATGAATACAGGCGGTAGCTCTGGTAGCCAATCTTCAGTTAGTATTATCCGTGCTTTATCAACAAACGACTTAGACTATAAAGACGTTTTCAAAGTTGTTTGGAAAGAATTTAGAGTAGCTATACTTTGCGGTATCACCTTATCTGCCGCAAATTTCTTAAAGTTGTTGTTTATTGATAGGGTAGATATGAATATAGCTTTTGTTGTTTGCATAACTTTAGTTATAGTCGTTGTAATTGCAAAAGTAGTAGGTTCTATTTTGCCTATAGGTGCTAAAAAATTAGGGTTCGACCCTACTGTAATGGCAAGCCCACTTATTACAACCGTTGTAGATGCTGTATCTTTGATAATTTATTTCTATATAGCACATCTACTACTAGGTGTTTAATGATTTTTAGGAGTTTTATTTTATGAAAAAAGTATTATTAAGATCATATATAATGCAAAATTTAGGGGACGACCTCTTTATTAAAATTATTTGCGAAAGATACAAAGATGTAAAATTTTATGTTCATGGAAAAAGAAAATATCGTCATATTTTTAACGATGTTAGTAATCTCCATTACATAAAAGATTATACTATTAATAAGTATATTAATCTTTTGCTATCTATTCTAAAACTTAAAGGCATTAGCCGAAAACTTCTTCCGCAAGTTGATGCTACTGTGTTTTTAGGTGGTTCAATTTTTATACAATACCCAGACTGGAAGTTAAAATTTAATTTAGATAGATATAACGCAAGTTTGTTTGATAAATCATACGTAATTGGTGCAAATTTTGGACCTTATGATACAGATGATTATCTAGAAGCTTATAAAGACTGCTTTAAAAACTTTGATGATGTTTGTTTCCGTGATAAATATTCTAAAAACTTATTCCCTCAATCAGACAATGTAAGATATGCAAGCGATGTTATTTTTCAGCTCACTCCGCCTAAAGATGAAATTAATCTCAATTATTAACTGTGGAGAAAAAGAAAATTTAGACGACTACCACGACAATTACGTTAAAAACATAAAAGATATAGCAACTGAATTTGCAAAAAAAGGCTCTCGTGTTGTGTTAATGTCTTTCTGTGAAGAAGAGGGCGACACAAAAACGGCTCGAGAAATATATAACCAAATGCCAATTTACCACCGAAAATACGTTGAAGTTTACACCCACACAAATATAAACAATTCACTATCTAAGCTTAAAAAATGCAAAGGTATTGTAGCTACTAGATTTCATTCTATGATTATAGGATTTATTTTGGAAAAACCTATGATTCCTATTTTATATAGCGAAAAAGCTTTAAATGTTTTAAATGATATTGACTTTAAAGGTATTTACTATAATTTAGAAAATATTAATTCAGCTAATAAAGAAGAACTTGTTTGTAATATAGAAAAACAGTTTGAAATGAATACTAAAAAACTTCACTTAAATTCCGACAAACAATTTTATGCACTTGATAAATTTTTATTAGATTAATAAAATATTAATAAAGCTATCTCATTAAGGTTTTATAATGAAGAGTGAATAGTTAATAGTGAAAAGTGAATAGTGAAAAGTGAAGAGTGAAAAGTGAATAGTTGATAGTGAAAAGTAGAACCCTAATAAATTTCTTATATATAGAAACTTATTAGGGTTTAATTTTATATTTTTTCAACTAAAACTTTCGATATTCTTCTATCTTCAATTTTAATAGCTGTAAATTTAAGTTCATTTAATAAAATAGTAGGACGGTCATAATCTTTTGGAATATCTCCTAAATGCTCAAGCATAAGCCCTGCAACGGTGTCGCACTCTGAATTATCAATATTAACTCCAACTAAGTCCGAAACATCATCAATAGACGCACCACCATCTACTGTAAACACGTTTTCACTAATTTTTTTAATCTCTTCTTCTTCATTGTCGTACTCGTCTTGAATGTTCCCAACAATAGACTCTATTAAATCTTCAAGAGTAATAAGACCCTCTGTTCCGCCGTACTCATCAACAACAACAGCCATTTGAATTTTACAAGATATCATATGAGCTAAAAGCTCGCTACAATTTTTAGTACGTGGAATATATACAACTTGTCTTAACATATCTTTTGTTATAACATCTTTATCTATTTTAACGCCTACATACTTAAGTAAATCCTTTGCATATAAAAGCCCTACAATATTGTCGATATCCTCACTAAAAACTGGAATACGTGAATAACCTGTTTTCATAAAAATTTTAGCAGCACTTACAATACTTTGCCCAATTTCAACTGCACTTATATCTGTTCTATGGGTCATAAGTTCATTTGCAGTTAAATCGTCAAAATCAAAAATATTATCAATCATATTTCTTGTGCTTAATTCAATAATACCTCTTTTATTAACATCGTCAATCAATGTCATAATTTTTTGTTCATCACTTAAATTAAGTTGTGCTGTGCTAAAAAATTTTTTTATAAACTTTTCTATTTTTTTGTTGCTACTATCTGGCAAATCTTCAGGCATTTATTGTTGCCCCTTTCATTTTTTTAATTTACACTTATATTTTATAATTTTATTCCCTATTTGTCAAATTTTAAAAGGAACTTTTCATTATTTATTTATAATTAACACTTTATAACACTCTATAAACGCACTTATCAACATAGAAATGTTGATGATGTTTATAAAAAAAACGTACTTATTATCATTATTAACATAGATGTACACATATAGCAAAATATATATGTTGATAATACTATATCTAGTGTTTTTGATATTATTTTTCT
This sequence comes from uncultured Eubacteriales bacterium, assembly GCA_964369305.1. Taxonomy (GTDB): domain Bacteria; phylum Bacillota; class Clostridia; order Oscillospirales; family Acutalibacteraceae; genus CAYJFG01. Next base: position 22,754 of record CAYJFG010000008.1, on the reverse strand, counting down.
TATTGATAAATGTTTATATATTTGCAATAATTTTTGTTTTTTTTCGCTTTTTTCATCGGATTTTTGAAAAAATAAGTTTTATAATCATTTTTACTGTTAGTATGTTGATAAGTATGTTATTAAAGTTGATAACTTCGCTTTTTTTATTAAACATACTTTTATATTACGCTTTTTTTATACTTAAAATCTCTTTTTTTTAATCTTTTTTTCATTATTCGTGGGCTTTTTTTTGCGTTTTACCTCTAGTTTTCTAGCTTATCAACATTATATATTAACTTGTTTCCTCTTTTTACCTTTAAAAATCTTTTTTTCTTATCATCTTTTAATCACTTGTTGATAACTTCATAAATTTTTTTCATATCTTTTCTTAACATTTGCTAATTTAATGTTTATATTCATTTAATAATAATAGCGATATATTTAGTTTTTTATTCTCTAAATATATCGCCATTATTTTATAAAATCATGTTATATTGTTATTAAACTGAAAAAGAGTAGTTAGGTGACTCTTTTGTAATTTGAATATCGTGTGGATGACTTTCTTTTAGTCCAGCACCTGTAATTTTTACAAATTGTGCTTTACTATGCAACTCGTCAATACTTTGACAACCAGTATATCCCATACCAGCCCTAAGTCCGCCAACCATTTGATATATTGTTTCCGATAATGGTCCTTTATAAGGAACTCTACCTTCAACGCCCTCTGGTACCATTTTCTTAAATCCTGTTTGGAAATATCTATCTTGACTGCCTTTATTCATAGCACCAAGACTGCCCATTCCTCTATATACTTTAAATTGTCTACCTTGATAAATTTCGCTTTCGCCTGGTGACTCTTCACAACCAGCAACAAGTGAACCAACCATTACGATATGTCCGCCAGCTGCTAACGCTTTTACTATATCACCACTGTATTTAATACCGCCGTCAGCAATAATTGTTTTGCCGTACTTTGCAGCCTCACAAGCAGCATCGTATATTGCTGTTATTTGTGGAACGCCTATACCTGCAACAACCCTTGTTGTACATATTGAACCAGGGCCAATACCTACTTTAACGCCGTCTGCTCCAGCTTCTATTAATGCTCTTGTTCCCTCTGCTGTAGCAACATTACCTGCAAATAAATCAAGTGTTGGATATGCTGTTTTAATTTTTTTAACTGCTTTTATAACGTTTACATTGTGACCATGTGCTGAGTCTAACACAACTAAGTCAACTTGAGCTTTTACAAGTTCTGCTACTCTGTCTAGTACATCGTCAGTAGCACCAACAGCAGCTGCACAAAGTAGTCTACCTGCTTTATCTCTTGCTGAATGTGGATATTGCATTGATTTTTCAATATCTTTAATTGTTATTAATCCTTTTAAGTAGCCTTGTTTGTCTACTATAGGAAGTTTTTCTATTTTATGTCTTCTTAAAATCTCTTGTGCATCTTTTAATTTAGTACCAACTGGTGCTGTTACTAGATTTTCTTTTGTCATAACTTGTGATATAGGTAATGCATAATCAGACTCTGTCATAAAGCGTAAGTCCCTATTAGTTAAAATACCTACAAGTTTATGGTCAATACAAATTGGCACACCGCTAATTCTATATTTTGACATTAGTTTGTTTGCATCGTTTACTGTGTTATCTGGTGATAGATAAAAAGGGTTTACTATAACGCCGTTTTCACTTCTCTTAACTCTGTCTACTTGGTCTGCTTGCTCTTCTATTGACATATTTTTATGTATTACACCTATGCCACCTTCTCTTGCAATTGCTATTGCCATTTTAGCTTCTGTTACAGTATCCATAGCAGCTGTAATCATTGGTGTATTTAGTTTTATGTTTTTTGTAAGTTGAACTGAAATATCAACTGTTTTAGGTTCGACATATGACTCTCCTGGAATTAGTAGCACGTCATCAAAAGTCAACGCCTCTTTTATAAACTTGTTTTCAAAAACAGTATTTAGCATACTTTTTACCTTCCTTTCTAGTAAAAAAATTTATTTATTATTGTAGATTTTACACCTATTTTACCTGTTTGTCAATACAATTTTTTGATTATTTTCGATAAATTTTTTATTCATATTAAAAATATAAAAAATGAAGAGTGAATAGTGAAGAGTGAATAGTGAATGTGAAAATCCTTACGGATTTTTTTAATTTGTAAAGGTCGTTTTCTATTTACAGTATCTGCTTTTTTCTTTTAATTACGAATTAAAATAACAACTCCACTCTTCACACTCCAAATTCCACACTGAATTAAACAATTTTATCTTTTCCACCCATATAAGGTCTTAAAGCTACTGGAATATTAACGCTTCCATCTTCGTTTAGATTGTTTTCTAAAAACGCTATTAACATTCTAGGAGGAGCAACTACTGTATTATTAAGTGTATGTGCAAAATATTTTTCTTTTTCGCCTTGAACTCTTATTTTAAGTCTTCTAGCTTGTGCGTCGCCTAAGTTTGAACAGCTTCCAACTTCAAAATATTTATTTTGACGTGGTGACCATGCCTCTACGTCTATAGACTTAACTTTTAAGTCTGCTAAATCTCCAGAGCAACATTCAATAGTCCTTACAGGGATATCAAGTTCTCTAAAAATCTCAACTGTATACTTCCATAACTTTTCAAACCAACTTTTACTATCTTCTGGTTTACATACAACTATCATTTCTTGCTTTTCAAATTGATGTATTCTATAAACTCCTCTTTCTTCTATTCCATGAGCACCTTTTTCTTTTCTAAAGCATGGTGAATATGAAGTTAATGTTTGAGGTAGACTATCTTCCTTTTGCATTGTATCAATAAATTTACCTATCATTGAATGTTCGCTTGTTCCTATTAAATAAAGGTCCTCACCCTCTATTTTATACATCATAGAGTCCATTTCTGCAAAACTCATAACTCCTGCTACAACGTTGCTTCTAATCATATAAGGAGGGATACAGTAAGTAAAGCCTCTGTCTATCATATAATCCCTTGCAAATGTAAGTACGGCTGAATGAAGCCTTGCTATATCGCCCATAAGATAGTAGAAACCTTGTCCTGCTACTTTTCCTGCACTGTCAACATCTACACCGTTTAATTTTTCCATAATTTCAATATGATATGGAATTTCATATTCTGGCACTAAAGGTTCGCCGAATTTTTCAAGCTCTACGTTTTCGCTGTCATCTTTACCAATTGGCACTGTGTCATCGATTATATTAGGTATTGTCATCATTATTTTTTGGATTTTTTCTTGATATTCATTTTCAAGCTCTTGAATTTCAGTAAGTCTTTGAGAATTTTGTGTTACTTGTGCTTTTAACTCCTCAGCCTCTTCTTTTTTGCCCTGCCCCATTAAAGCACCAATTTGCTTTGATATTTTATTTCTATTTGCTCTTAAACTGTCTGCCTCTTGTTTTATTTTTCTGCTTTCAACGTCTAACTCTATTACTTCGTCTACTAAAGCAATTTTATTATCTTGAAATTTCTTTTTAATATTTTCTTTTACTACTTCTGGATTTTCTCTTAAAAACTTAATATCTATCATAAACTTATTCCCCTTTTAAATCTTCAATAATTTTGATAATTGCATCTAAATCATCTCTGCCGTAAAATTCTATTTCTAATACACCTTTTTTCTCACTGCCATTAACTTTAATTTTACGCCCTAAATGTTCTGTTAAGGCTATCTCTACTTCGCTAAAATAAGGCATTTTTTTCTTAGGTAATTTATCTTTTACTGTTTCTAAGAGTTTATTAGACTTTTTAGCCATATTTTCAAGCTCTCTTACAGATATATCTTGAGTTGCCACTATTTTAGACGCTTTTTCCATTTCTTTTTCATCTTTAAAAGAGAGTAACGCCCTTGCGTGTCCTGCACTTATTCTGCCATTGTTTACTAAATTTTGAATTTCAGTAGGTAAACTTAATAATCTTAATGCATTTGCAATAGTAGGTCTTGATTTTCCAACAACTTTTGCAACTTCTTCTTGTGTCATGTCGTATTTATCTATTAGTTTTCTATATCCTGTTGCTTCTTCAATAGGATTTAAGTCGTCTCTTTGTAAATTTTCAATTAAAGCAAGTTCCATTGTTTCGTGGTCGTTTAATTCTCTTATTACTACAGGAACTTGAGTTAATCCTGCCATTTTGCACGCTCTCCATCTTCTTTCGCCTGCAACTATTTGATATCCGCCACCTATTATAGGTCTTACAAGTATTGGTTGAAGTAATCCGTGTAATGATATTGAGTCTGCTAGTTGTGAAAGAGTGCTTTCGTCAAACTCTCTTCGTGGTTGATCTCTATTAGGTTCTATTTCAGATATTTTAAGTACTAAGGTTTTTTTGCTGTCTTCACTCTCATTTTCAGCAAATAATGTGTCTATACCTTTTCCTAGTCCGCCTTTTTTAAGTGCCATAATGACTTTTCACCTCACTAATAATTATCTCCTGTTTTTTTCGTCAATTTCTTTTGCTAGTTCTAAATATGATATGCTACCTTTTGATGATTTATCATAATACATTATAGGTTTTCCAAAACTTGGAGCTTCAGAAAGTCTTACTCCTCTAGGAATTACAGTTGAGAAAACTTTTCTAGGAAAATACTTTTTAACTTCTTCTACTACTTGTTGAGTTAAATTTAATCTTCCGTCATACATAGTTAAGAGTACGCCTTCCATTTCTAAACGCTCGTTATATTGCCTTTTTACTCTTCTAACAGTGTTCATAAGCTGTGATAAACCCTCTAATGCATAATATTCGCATTGAATGGGAACTAATATAGTATCAGCTAAACATAATGCATTAATTGTAACAAGTCCGAGTGATGGAGGACAATCTATAATAATATAGTCGTATTTACTTCTAATTGAGGCAACTGAAGTTTTAAGTATCGACTCTCTATTTTTTAAATCTGCTATTTCAAGTTCTGCTGCTGCTAAGTTTAAACTACTAGGGAGTATATGAAGACATTTAAAACCAGTGTCAACATATACTTTATCTGCTTTTACACCGTCAACTAACATACTGTATGTGGAGTATTCAACAGAGCGTCTGTCAACACCTACGCCACTTGTTGCATTTCCTTGTGGGTCTATATCTATAATGAGTGTATTTTTTCCGAGTAAACCTAGTCCTGCGGCTAAGTTTACAGATGTTGTGGTCTTTCCAACTCCGCCTTTTTGATTGGCAACAGCTATTACCTTTGCCATGCGTTTCACTCCTCTATTTTTTATGTGGTATAGAGATTATAACACTTTTTTAAACAAAATAAAAGGCTTTTTTCAAAATTTATTTATAATTTTTTGTAGAAAAATTAAGGTTATTTTTGTTGAATTTTTTGTTTCACGTGAAACATTATTAGATTATATATTTATGGCTTTTTCGTTAAATACTGTTTCACGTGAAACATTTAGTTTATTGACATTTGACTTAAAATTTTTTATAATTATCTTATTGTATTTTAATTTTAGGTGGTGATTAAATGTTTAAAATAGAGAAAACTGAATATATAAATAAAACTTTTAGACTTGAAAAAGAGTTAGTTGAAAAGTTATCTAAATGTGCAAGCGATAATAATATATCATTAAATGCTTTAGTATCTCAATGTTGCAAATATGCATTAGATAATATGAATAAAGACGAAAATAATAACAAATAATGTTTCACGTGAAACATTATGAGAATATTAATGTTTTGTTTGTTATTCACGAGGTTGTCGCATTTTAGTGAAATAAACAAAAAGTAACAGAGGTTTTCCATGCCCAATATCACAAACTTAAGAAAACTAAATTAAAAAATCCGTTTTAATCTCAATAAAAAATATAATTGTAGTGGTGGTCATTGTCCGCCCAAAAATAATTAGAACTATACATTCACTCATATTAACGCTTTCTTATATTTTGCGTATATGCTCACGGGCGGCCAATAACCGCACCTACAACAAAAATTTATATTAAGTGCGTTATTAATAGCAAAAGCAAATACCAAAGAATAAAATCCCTTTATAAATAAAAAAATCCGTAAGGATTTTAACATTCACTTTTCATTATTCACTTTTCACTATTTACTATTCACTATTCACTATTCACTTTTCACTATTCACTATTCACTTTTCACTATTCACTTTTCATTTTAAATTTTACATAAAAAAAAACACCCTAAAGGGTGTTTTTTTTATATATCAAGATTTTGAACATATTTTGCATTTTGTTCTATAAATTCTCTTCTAGGTTCTACTTTATCTCCCATTAAAATAGTAAATATTTCATCAGCAGCAGCTGCATCTTCTATTTCTACTCTAAGCATTGTTCTTGTTTCAGGATTCATTGTAGTTTCCCATAGTTGTTCGCTGTCCATCTCACCAAGACCTTTATATCTTTGTATATCTGTTTTACCGTCAAAAGTTTTTAAAATCTCATCTTTTTCATAATCTGTATATGCATATTTATGAGTTTTACCTTTAGATATTTTATATAGAGGTGGTTGAGCTATATATATATGCCCATTTTCAACTAGTGGTTTCATAAATCTAAATAAGAAAGTCAATAATAAAGTTCTGATATGTGATCCGTCGACATCGGCGTCCGCCATAATTATTATTTTTCCATATCTTAAACCATCTAAAGAGAACTCGTCGCCAATTCCGCAACCTAAAGCAGTAATTACAGGCATTAATTTGTCATTTCCATAAACTCTATCAAGTCTTGCTTTTTCAACGTTTAACATTTTACCCCATAAAGGTAATATAGCCTGAAAACGTCTATCACGTCCGCCTTTAGCAGAACCACCCGCTGAGTCACCTTCTACGATATAAATTTCTGTTTCTTCTTTATTACGAGATTGGCAATCTGCAAGTTTTCCAGGTAATTGAGCTGACTCCATACCTGATTTTTTACGTACTAAGTCTTTAGCTTTTCTAGCAGCTTCTCTTGCTCTAGATGCTGCAAGTGCTTTTTCAAATATAGCTTTTGCAGTTTGAGGGTTTTCCTCTAAAAAATCTTTTAATTTTTCGCCAACTAGCTTATCTACAATAGTTTTTATATAAGTATTACCGAGTTTAGCTTTTGTTTGACCCTCAAATTGTGCTTCTTTAAGTTTAACACTTATAATTGCTGTTAAACCCTCACGAACGTCTTCACCAGTTAAATTTTTATCGTTTTCTTTTAAAATATTAAATTTTCTAGCGTACGCATTCAAAACCCTAGTTAAAGCACGTTTAAAACCGTCCTCATGAGTACCACCGTCTGTAGTATGTATATTATTTGCAAACGATAATATAAGTTCGTTGTAACTTTCGTTATATTGAAGTGCAATTTCAACATCTTTAAGTCCATCTTCATCTGTATGAGCAAGATATACTACATCTGGGTGTACTAAATCAAGCGATTTTTTTCTGTGCATATACTCTACAAAGCTTTTTATACCGCCTTCATAATGAAATACACTTTCTCTTATATTTTCCTTATCTCTCTCATCTTTTAACTCAATATTTATTCCAGCATTTAAAAAAGCTTGTTCACGTAACCTTTTTTGAAGTATTTCAAATTCGTAAACATCAGTTTCTGTAAAAATTTCATTATCTGCTTTGAATAAAACTTCTGTTCCTTTTTGTGTAGTTTGACCTATTATTTCTAGGTCTGTCATTATTTCGCCTTTTTCGTACCTTTGTCTGTATATATTTTCACCGTCATAAACATTTACTTCAAGCCATGTTGATAAAGCATTAACAACAGACGCACCAACGCCATGCAAACCGCCTGACACTTTATAACTACCGCCACCAAACTTACCACCAGCGTGTAGCACTGTAAATACAACAGTTACAGCAGGAATACCCATTTTTTCATTAATTCCAACTGGTATACCACGTCCGTTATCAAAAACACGGATAATATTATTTTCAAGGATACTAACTTCAATTTTTGAACAAAAGCCAGCTAAAGCTTCATCAATTGCGTTATCAACAATTTCATAAACTAAATGATGAAGACCTCTAGGCCCTGTAGAGCCTATATACATTCCAGGGCGTTTACGTACAGCCTCTAAACCCTCAAGTACTTGTATCTCGTTGGCACCGTATTCATTTTCATTTTTTTGAAAATCTAAATTGTTATCCAAAAAATGACCTCCTTACAAAAAATCTTACTTTTTAATCTTTTTAAACCTTATAACATAAGGAATTAACATATTTATCAACAATACTAGTAAAATTGTTAATAAAATTAATAATACAATATTTATTTGGCTCATAATATTCAAAATAATTAAATTAATTATAGTAATAAAAATAACTTGTGAAATTAATAAAACTATTCTTCCTTTTATAGCACTTACTTCAAACTCCTTTTTACAGTTGTAGCAAGTTTCTTTTTTCTTTGTACTTAATTTTTTAACGTCTTTTTAGTAATACACTGTATTACAATGCGGACATTTTGGTAATTTTAGCATTTTAAACCTCAACTAAATTTTGAAATATCTATAACATCATCGCCATCTTGTTCTTCAATTTCTTTTAAAATTTTATTTATATCGGCTTCATTTACATTTGAAATAATTTTAGTTTTTGTCATTGTAACATCATCTTGATTTATTTGGCTTAAATCTTCTTTATTCCCTGAGTAATTGTACTCCTTGATTTTTACAAAGTTCATAAATAATGGAGCTGTTACAATAAAAATAAAATACAAAATTATTACATAAAATATTGGAGTTAAATCGAAATGATTATCAGAAGTTAGCCATAGCACAAATATTAAAACAGATAAAGCTATAGTTGCAAATATGGATAACTTAAATCTTTTTTTATATAAAATTGTAGAGTGATTTAAACATTTTAAACAAGTATATTCGCCGTGATTTCTCTCAAAAATAGCACCAAAGTAGTTTACTTTTTTATCACAATACGGACATTTTAAATTTTTCAAAAAATCTCACCTCTTTTTAAATTCAACCATTCTTTTAATAACAGTTTGTGTTGATAATTGGCTTATATATAGCTTATTTTTATTTTTTTTATTGCTTGTAACTATAAAAGACTTTGGAAGCTCATAAGAAACCGTTGTAACTTCTCCTCTTTTATCGCTATTATATAAGTAATTTTTTGTTTTTTTTGATACTGTAGTATTATCTATATCGAAAATTCCTATAATATCTTTATTTTTAATAACATAATTATTTCCTAAACTTAAATACATATTAACACCGTCATATTTCTTTTTTTAATATTTCGCCGTTGTTTATAATAAAAACGTTTCCTTTTTTAATTTTTTCAAGTAGTGATAAGTCGCAACAAGTTATAAATACTTGTCTATCTAAAATATTATTAATTAAAAAGTCATCTAACAAAATAATAGGCTTTTCTTCGTTAATATCTTCAAAAATGTCAGCTTCTGAGAGTTTAAGAGCTAAAACTATACTTCTTTGTTGACCTTGAGAAGCATACATTTTTGATTTAACCTCATTTATTAATATATCAATATCATCTCTATGAGGTCCTGTATTTGTGCATAATGTATATAAATCATCTTTTAATGAGTTTTTTAAGCTATTTCTTAATTTATTTTCTATTTCTTTTATATCATCATCTATATTATATTTGCAATTGCTTATATAATTTATTTTTAAATTCTCTTTACCACTTGATAAACCATTTTGATACATTTTAGCTTTATTTTCAAGCATTTTTACATATTTTAAACGCTCAAAAATTATTTTTGCACCAATATTTATTACTTGTTCGTCCCAAACTTCTATACTATTTTTTAATAATTCATCTTTTAAAATATTTTTTAAAAGCATATTTCTTTGATGAATTACTCTATTATATTTTGAAAATAAAACGGCATAACTTAATTTTAACCTACATAATGCTCCGTCTAAAAAACGTCTTCTTTCTGCAGGTCCATTTTTAACTAGAGTTAAATTGTCTGGGCTGAAATTTCAATTGTAGCAGTTTGTTCTCTTTCATCTGCAAAAAAAGTTATATCAATTTTTGCAAATTTATCTTTATTATAAAAACTTATAAGTTCATTATCTTTTGAACCTCTAAAAGATCTTACACCATTAAAAAGCCAAATACACTCTAAAAAATTAGTTTTTCCTTGTGCATTATCGCCTAAAATTATATTAATATTATCACTTACTGATATTTTAGTATCTAATAAATTTCTAAACCCTTTAAAAGAAATATCTTTAATTATCAACTTTTATTACCTCTAGTATAATATCTTTATATTGTGCTTTATCGCCGTTTCTTAACTTTTTACCTCTTTGAGTACAAACTTCATTGTTTACTAAAACTTTTCCGTCTTGTATTAAGAGTTTTGCTTGACCTCCAGTACCGCACACACCAGAAAGTTTCATTACATTATCAAGCTTTATAAAATCTGTATTAATATATATTTTTTCCATTATTTTTCCCTACTTAAAAAAATTATTCTAATCTAGCTGGTACAACTAAAAATACAAAGTCGTCACCGTCTTTTGGTCTTATAATTATAGGGCTTATACTACCACTGAACTCCATTTTTATTAAATCTGTGTCGCAATTCCTTAAAGCATCAAGTAAATATCTATCATTAAACCCTATTTCTAAGTCGTCACCTTTAATAGTTGAATAAATAACGTCTGTCGCTTTGCCCATAGGTGTAGCACATGAAAAATTAATTTTATTGTCACTAATTTTAAGTCTTATACTTGTTTTGATTTTTTCATTTGCAAGTAAAAGAGATACTCTTTCTACACTTTCAATAATCTCGTTTGTATCAACATAAAATTCTGTTATTATATTTTTAGGTAAAGAGTCGTTATAGTCCATAAACTCGCCTTCTAAAAGGTTTGTGAAAATTGAGTAATTTTCTATATGGATTATTGCGTTTGAATAACCTAATGTAATTTTTATAATTTCTGTTTCGTCTGCTATTAAATTAATAATTTCATTTAAAGCTTTTAATGGAACTACAAATTCGCTTTCTTTATCACTACTTATAATTTCTTTTTTTGCAGCCATTTTATAACCGTCTAAACCTACCATAGTAAAATTATTTTTTTCAATTTTAAATAAAGCACCTGTGTAAATAGGTCTTGCAGGGTTTTCAGAAATTGCAAATTTAACTTGCCTTATCATGTTTTTAAGCAGATTTGCGTCAATTTCTATTTCGTCTACAACTTCAAATAAAGGAATTTTAGGAAATTCATTTGCAGGAATACTTGCAATTTTAAAATTTGCATATCCGCAAGTGATATATGTAACTGCTTCTTCAATGTAGAATGTTATATCGTCATTTGGTAAACGTCTTACAATATCACTAAGTAGTTTAGCGTTTAAAACTATTTCTCCTGCTTCTTCAATTTGTCCGTCTATTGAAGTTATTATTCCTATTTCAGTATTATATCCATATAATGTAATTTTATTAACTTCAGTTTTTAGAAGTATTCCCTCTAAAACTTTTATTGAAGATTTAGAATTAACTGCACGTTGAACATGGGTTACTGCTTTTGAAATATCTTTTTGATTACAACTAAATTTCATAAATTTTGAAAACCTCACCGAAAAAAATTTTTTTTGAAAAAAAGAAAGAATACTTAAGTATAATTATAGTAGTAATAGTAGGGGGTGTTAATAAGTTGAAAAGTCTAAAATTTCCTTATAATAAGGCGTTTTTTTCAAAATTCCAATGTTAATTTACTGTTTGGAATTTGTTTATGGATTATGATAACTTTTTTTGACTGTTTAACTCGTTTATCTCTGTTATGTTAATGTGTGTTAAAATGTTTATAAGTACGAAAATTATAAACGTTTTGATGTTTAATGTTAATAACTTATAAATTAAAAATTCGCTATTATTTTAACATTTTCTCTTCACTTTTCACTTAATATAGATAATTACCTATCTCTTATATTTTTTTCTATATCGTCGATAGTTTCTTTAATTTTTCTATTATGTTCCATATCTTCTTTAACTTGTTTAACTGTATA
>CAYJFG010000008.1:0-10789 GCA_964369305.1 uncultured Eubacteriales bacterium | reverse complement strand
CTATTTGACGTGCATTTGAAATATCTGCAACTCTATTATTTTTTGCTCTAATAGCCTCAGGTTTAACACCGTAAGTTTTTGCAACTTCTGCTATAATTTTTTCAACTGTTAATTCTGGTGGAGCTTCATGTTGTAAAATATCTGCAATTGCTGTTTGAGCAGAAGAAATTGTTGCTTTTTCGCCTGTTAATTTGCTCTTTGCTTTAATTTTTTTAACAACTCCTTCAAGTTGTCTTATGCTAGTTTTTAATTTGCCTGCTATAAATTCGCACACTAAATCGTCAATTTGTAAATCTAGTGATAATGCTTTTCTTTTTATAATAGCAGTTCTTGTTTCAAGGTCTGGTGGTTGAACGTCTGCAATAAGTCCGCCCTCAAACCTTGTTAAAAGTCTTTCCTCAAGTGTTTTAATTTCTTTAGGTGGTCTATCAGATGTTAAAACAATTTGCTTTTTACTTTCATGTAAAGTGTTGAAAGTATGGAAAAATTCTTCCTGTGTTGATTCTTTACCGCCAATAAACTGCACGTCATCTACTAAAAGTACGTCAGCATTGCGGTATTTTTGCCTAAATTCTACTGGTTTACCTTTTTGAATAGACTCAATAAGCTCATTTGTGAAGTCATCACCTTTAACATATACAATTTTCATACTTGAGTCTTGTTCTTTTATGTTATTTCCTATAGCTCTAAGTAAGTGAGTTTTTCCAAGACCTGAATTTCCATATATGAAAAGTGGATTATATGCTGTTGCTGGATTTTTTGCAACTGCATAAGATGCCGCATGAGCAAATTTGTTTGATGAACCTACAATAAAGTTATCAAAAGTATATTCCATTTCAGCGTCTAAGTTTGAGCTATCACTTTCTGGAATAGTTTCGCCTTGCTCGTTTTCATTTGGTGTTACTAATTCAATATTAACAGATGCATTAAAAATTTCTGAAAAAGCATCGTTTAACAAAGTTAAGTAAACACGATTAATTGTTCTTTTATGTAAATCATTTGGAACAAGTAAAACAACTTCGTTTTTATCAAAATCGATTTTTTCAGGAATAATTCTACTTATCCATGTTGTAAAAGCGACGTCAGTTATTTTTGTCCTACAATAGTCGCAAATGATGTCCCATTCTTCATTATAAACTCCCATTTTTTCATCTTCCCCTTTTTTAAGACAATTTATTGCTATATCTACATATAAAAAATGTTGCAATTCTCTTTTATATATAGTAATATGTATAGAGAACGTACTTTTTAATTTAAAGATACTTTCCCACCATATATCCATTATATCACGGAATTTTATTTTAAGCAAATGTATTTTGAAAAAAAGTTAAAATACTTAAGGCAAATAAAAAAATATTTATAAATATAAAAAAATTTGTTGACGGTCTTTTAAAATTAAGGTATAATGCTATATTGCAAGGTTAATACCCGAAAGGAGGAGTTTTTGATATGCTTAGAACTTACCAACCTAAAAAGCGTCAAAGAAAAAAAGAGCATGGTTTTAGAAAAAGAATGTCGGACAGAAACGGACGCAAAGTATTGGCTCGCAGAAGAGCAAAGGGCAGAAAGAGATTGTCTTACTAAAAATTTATGAGTTGTTACAAAACTAATAGATATAGCAATTAATTTTGTTGTGTTTTAATTAGTTTTGTATCAACCCATTATTTTTAAAAAAACTGTAAGGCGGTTAAATTATGCTAAATGTTTTCACGTTGAAAGAAAACAGAGATTTTAAAAGGGTATACAATAGAGGAAAATCTTATGTTTTTCCTGATGTTGTAATTTATGTTTTTAAAAATAAGTCTAATAATGTAAGATACGGTGTTACTGCTAGTAAAAAAATTGGTAAAGCCGTTAAAAGAAACAGAGCTAGAAGAGTTATAAAAGCAGCTTTTATTCCATATTTGCCACAAATTAAAGGCGGATATGATTTTGTATTTGTTGCAAGAGTGAAAACTATTAGTTCTAAAAGTAATAATGTTTCAAAATCTGTACTAAAAGGGCTTAAAAGTGCGGGGGTTTTAAAGTAAAGTGAAGTATCCGCTAATTTGGCTTATAAAATTTTATAAAAAATCGATATCACCTTATAAAAAACCTTGTTGTAAGTATCATCCGACTTGCTCAACATATGCAATTGAAGCATTAAGCCGTTATGGTGCTTTAAAAGGTGGTTTTTTAGCTATATATAGAGTATTAAGATGTAATCCGTTCTCAAAAGGCGGATATGACCCCGTACCAGAAAAAAAATGTAAAAAATAAAGCACTTTAAAGGAAGGATTTTACCATGGAATTTTTAGGAAGTATATTTGGTTATGTATTGTGGTTTTTCTATGAACTAGTAAACAATTACGGCATAGCTATTATATTATTTACAATATTTTTGAAAATTGTATTATTCCCAACAGCAATAATTCAACAAAAGTCTACTGCTAAAAATGCAAGGCTTTCAGCAAAACAAAGGGAGTTACAAAAAAAATATGCTAATGATAAACAAAAATTAAATGAAGAAACACAAAAACTATATCAAAAAGAGGGAATGAACCCTTTAGGCGGTTGTTTACCATCTTTAGTTCCTATGTTATTACTATTTGGTGTATATTATGCTGTTATAATGCCACTTACTAATACTATGCATTTAGCAACAGAACAAGTTACAAAAGCTGTTGCACATTTAAATACATTACCAGGAATTGGTCAATCATTTAATACTTTCTATGGACAAATTGACATTGTAAAACTTTCTCAAACAGCTGAGGGAAGATCTTATTTAGAACAATTTTTAAGTTCTTCAGATATTTTGAAAATCCAAGAATTTGGAGAAAGCTTTAATTTCTTAGGATTAAACTTACTAGGCAGACCTGATGAAGGTTTAAGTATTTTAATTATTATACCTGCTTTATGTTTTGTAACTTCTGTAGTTTCTCAATATTTTATGATGAAATTCCAAGGAAGTATGCAAAATCAACAAGGTTGTATGAAATTTGTAATTTTTGCGTTACCTCTATTCTCAGCTTACATAGCTTACACAGTGCCAGCGGCTGTTGGTTTCTACTGGATAGCATCAACTGTTATAGGTTTTGGGCAATCATTACTACTAAATAAATTTTATAACGCATCAATAATGGGGGCTAAAATGGAAGCCCAAAGAATAGCACTTTTAGAAATTGAAGAAAAAAGTGTAAAATATGATTATAATCCTAAATTCGATAATAACATATCAAACGATAGTAAAAATAAAGGCAAAAAGAAAAAATAACTTATATTTGGAGAGATAACTATGATTAAAGAGGCTATAGGTACTGGTGACACTATAGAAGAGGCGAAAGAAAACGCCCTTACAATGTTAGATATTGATACAGACGATTACGAAATTGAAGTTTTACAAATGCCAGAAAAAAAGAAATTTGGTCTTTTTGGAGGAAGTCAGGCAAAAGTAAAAATCACAGTAACTATAATTATAAGCCCTGTACAAAAAGTTGAAAATTACTTAACAGATGTTTTAAATAAAATGGGTGTTACAAATATCGAAATAAAAGTAAGCGAAGAAAATAACGACATTACAGTAGATATAAGTGGCGACGATTACGGCGTAGTTATCGGTAAAAGAGGCGAAACTTTAAGTTCTTTACAATACTTATGCGGTTTAGTTGCTAATCAAGGTGTAGAACATTACAAAAAAGTTACTATAAACGTTGGCGACTACAGAGAAAGAAGAGAAGCTACTCTTAATTCACTAGGTAGAAGCATTGCTCTAAAAGTTATAAAAACTAGAAAAAACTTTAGTTTAGAACCTATGAACCCTTATGAAAGAAGAGTAATTCATACTGCTGTTCAAAAAATAAATGGTGCTAAAAGCTGGAGTGAAGGAGAAAATGCAAGAAGACACGTAGTTATTGGCGTTGACAATTCTTACAAAGGTAAAAAAAGAGAATATAACAATAATAAACCTAGAAGAAATAGCTATAATAATAAATATAGTGAAAATAAAGGTAAAAAAGAGAATATTGAAAGCAAAAACGACGTTGAAGAATTATCATTATATGGTAAAATTGAATTTTAAAAAAATGTAATATCAAATAAATAGGCTGTACACAATAATTAAAAAGTTGTGTATCAGCCTAATAATATTATATTATAGCATTTGGATTTTTATTTGTCTTAGGATAGATGGAATTAAATTTTGTAGTGCAAGGCAAATTTAATTGGTATATTGTCATATTCCTATTAAATTTAACACAGCAATACGAAATTTTAGACGGCTAGACAAGACTAATAAAAGTTCATATGCTATATAACTTTAAGGAGTTATTTTTTATGGAAAATACTACAGTAGCCGCAATATCAACAGCACTTGGTAGTGGCGGAATAGGTGTTATAAGAATATCTGGTGATGATGCAATAGTTATTGCAGATAAAGTTTTTAAATCAATAAATAATAAAAAATTAAAAGACTTAAAAGGATATAATGCCGTTTTTGGTCATATTTATGACGAATTTAACCAAAAAATAGACGAATGTGTTGCACTTGTTTTTAAAGCACCTAATAGTTATACAGGCGAAAATGTTGTGGAAATTTCATGTCATGGCGGTATCTTTATAACAAAAGAAGTTTTAAGAACTATTATAAATTCAGGAGCATTGCCAGCACCTGCTGGAGAATTTACAAAACGTGCTTTTTTAAATGGAAAAATAGACCTTGCACAAGCTGAAAGCGTTATGGATTTAATAAAAGCTAATAGCAAAAATGCTGCTCGTGAGGCTCTTCTTTGTAAAGATGGAAAAATAAGTAAAAAAATAGATGAAATAGCAAGTGTTTTGATTAATAGTGCATCTCATTTATGTGCATGGGCAGATTATCCAGAAGATGATATACCAGAAGTAACACATGAACAACTTCACATAAGTTTAAATAGTGCAAAACAAGAATTAAAAAATCTTATTGAAAATTACGACAAAGGAAAAATTGTTAGAGAAGGTGTAGATACTTTAATTGTGGGTAAACCAAATGTTGGAAAATCTACAATTATGAATTTGCTTTCAGGTTTTGAAAAATCAATTGTTACTGATATTGAGGGTACTACTCGTGATATTATAGAGGAAAGTGTTAATATTGGTAGTTTAGTTTTAAATCTTTCAGATACGGCAGGTCTTCGTGAAACTGACAACCCTGTTGAAAAAATAGGTGTTCAAAAAGCTAGGGATAGAATGGAAAATTGCGGACTTATCTTAGCTGTTTTTGATGGATCACAAAAGTTGAATTTAGACGATAAAAAGCTTTTGCTTTCACTTACAAATACACCTTGCATCGCTGTTATAAATAAAACAGATAAAGGAAACGAAATTGAAATTGAATATATAAATCAATATATTAAAAATATAGTTCAAATTAGTGCTAAAAATAACGAGGGTGTAGACGATTTAGTAGAAAAAATCGAAAAAATTACTGGTACTGCCGATTTTAACCCAAGTTCAATAATTTTAACTACTGAAAGACAAAGAAATGCTGTTATGCTTGCGTTTAATTCATTAAATGAAGCTATCGATAGCTTAAAAATTGGAATGACATTAGATGCTGTTACTGTAACTATTGAAGATACTATTTCAAAATTACTTGAAATTACTGGAAAAACTGCTACAGAAAAAGTTGTTGAAAAAGTTTTTGAAAGTTTTTGTGTTGGAAAATGATTATTAATGCGTTTTTTTCAATTCGTAATGCGTAATTAAAAGACAAAAGCATACTAGAAATAATAAACGCCCTTTATAAATAAAAAATCCGTAAGGATTTTAACATTCACTCTTCACTTTTCACTATTCACTCTTCACTTTTCAGTATTCACTCTTCACTTTCTTTATATCCGTAAGGATTTTAACATTAACTATTCACTCTTCACTATTATTTAAAAATAAGGAGCTAAAAAAATGAGCTATTTCGCTGGATATTATGACGTAATAATTATAGGAGCAGGCCATGCAGGTGCAGAGGCTGCTTTAGCTTGTGCAAATTTAGGTTGTAAAACTGGAATTTTCACTATAAATATGGACGTTGTAGGAAACTGCCCTTGTAATCCGTCAATTGGAGGAACTGCAAAAGGTCATTTAGTTAGAGAAATTGACGCACTAGGCGGTTATATGGGAATAGCAGCAGACAACGCTTTTTTACAAATGCGTATGCTTAATAAGGGTAAAGGTCCTGCGGTTCATTCTTTAAGGGCTCAAATAGATAGAAGAAAATATAGCGATACTATAAAACATAAACTTGAACTTCAAGAAAATTTAGAGTTAAAACAAGCTGAAATAATTTCTATAGAAAAAATAGACGAACTATTTCATGTAAAAACTAAAATGAAAGCTATTTACCATGCAAAAGCAGTTATAATAGCAACAGGTACATATTTAGGTGGTAAAATTTACATAGGTGACATAAGTTATGAGAGTGGCCCTGACGGAGTTTTTGCAGCTACCGAGCTTACAAAGTCATTACTTGATTTAGGGTTAGAGATTAGAAGATTTAAAACAGGTACTCCTGCTCGAGTTTTAAGAAGTAGCATAAACTTTGAGGAATTAGAAGTACAAGAGGGTGATAATCCACCTATACCATTTTCTTATGATACAAAAAGTCTAGGAGAAAACAAAGTAGTTTGCCACATTACATGGACAAACGAAAAAACAAAAGAGATTATTTTAGATAATATACATCGTTCGCCTTTATATTCAGGTATGATAGAGGGTGTTGGCCCTAGATATTGCCCAAGTATTGAAGATAAAATTGTAAGGTTTGCTCATAAAGAAAGACATCAAATGTTTATTGAACCTTGTGGCGAAGATACTGAGGAAATGTATTTGCAAGGTATGTCCTCATCTCTTCCAGAAGATGTGCAAATTGCTTTTTATAAATCTGTAAAAGGTCTTGAAAATGTTGTAATGATGAGAAGTGCATATGCAATTGAGTACGATTGTGTCGACCCTCAACAAATGAGCAACACTCTTGAATTTAAAAATATTAAAGGACTATACGGAGCAGGTCAATTTAATGGCAGTTCAGGATATGAAGAGGCAGCGGCTCAAGGTTTAGTTGCTGGAATTAATGCAGCACTTAAAATACAAGGTAAAGAGCCGTTTATACTTGATAGAGCAAGTTCGTACATAGGAACTTTAATTGACGATTTAGTGACAAAAGGCGTTACAGACCCATACAGAATGATGACTTCACGCAGTGAATATAGATTATTATTAAGACAAGATAACGCTGATACAAGGCTTACACCACTCGGTAGAGAGTTAGGGCTTATCACCAATGAAAGATGGGAAAGCTTTTTAATAAAGCAAGAACTTAAAGAAAAAGAATATTTAAGAATAAAAAATACAGTAATATCACCAACAAACGAAGTAAACGAGATTTTAGAAAAAGCCGAAACTTCAAAAATTATTACAGGTATTAGATTAATAGAACTTTTAAAACGTCCTCAACTTAATTACGAAATTTTAACACCAATTGACACCACAAGACCAGATATCGACCAAAATGTATTTGAACAAGTGGAAATTGAAGTTAAATACGAGGGCTATATTAAAAAACAAATTGCTCAAACTCAAAGTATGCGTAAACTTGAAAATAAAAAACTGCCAGCTAACTTTGATTATACTGCTATCACAGGATTAAGACTAGAGGCACAAGAAAAATTAAATAAAGTTATGCCTGAGAATATTGGGCAAGCGTCAAGAATTAGCGGAGTTAGCCCTAGTGATATTTCTGTTTTATTAATATGGCTTGCTACAAAAAATAATTCATAATTCGTAATTCGTAATGCGTAATTAAAGACAAATAAATTAATTCGTAATTAAATACAAAAAATAAATATTTTACAATACAATAGGGGCTGAGATTATATCAAATATCATGAAATTAAGGATTAATTGTAAGTGTGATGTAGGGCTTGTGGTTCTACTCTTGCCGTGAATAACCCACAAAATATAATGTAGGGGAGAAATCCATTTTCGCCCGAAAATAATTAGAGCTATACATTCACCCATATTAACACTTTCTTATATTTTACGTATATGCTCACGGGCGGCCAATGACCGCCCCTACAACAAAAATTTATATTATGTGCGTTAAATAACACCAAAAACCTTAAGTTCGTGACATTGGGTTCTACTCTTACCGTGTATACAACACAAAATATAATGTAGGGGCGAAATCCATTTTCGCCCGAAAATTACGTGCTTACAGACAAAACGGGAGCATATGGAATGCTCCCCTACAAATATATGTTAATATTACCTTAATGCGACAGCCTCGCAAAATACGGTCGTTCAAAAAATAAAATTAATGTAGGTGAAAATGTGGAAAAAAACGCTTTAAATTTATTATATAATGAAGCTGAAAAATTAAATATCAGTATAAGCGATGAGCAGTTAGAAAAATTTAATATTTACTGCGATATGCTACTTGAATATAACGAAAAGGTTAATCTTACAGCGATTTTAGAACATAACGATATCGCTATTAAACATTTTTTGGATAGTCTAACATTTTTAAAGTACGTAAATGTCAAAGAAAATGCAAGCTTAATAGATGTTGGAACTGGTGCAGGTTTTCCGTCAATTCCTATTTCTATTATGAAAAATGATGTTAATGTAACAATGCTTGATAGCTTAAATAAAAGGGTTAATTTTTTAAAAGAAGTTTCAGAAACTTTAAAATTAAATGCAAAGGCAATACATTTTCGTGCAGAAATTGCAGGTGTTGATACTGAATATAGAGAAAAATTTGATATTGCAACAGCAAGAGCAGTAGCAAATTTAAGTGTTTTAAGCGAATATTGTCTGCCTTTTGTTAAAGTTGGCGGTTACTTTGTAGCTATGAAAGGTAAAAATATTGACGATGAAATAAACGAGAGTAAAAAAGCAATTGAGATGCTTGGCGGAGAAATTGAAAGTATTAACAATTTTAGTTTAAATGTTGATAACACAAGAAATATTGTAATTATCAAAAAAATTAAAAGTACCGATAAAAAATATCCACGTCAAAGAATAAAAATTACAAAAAACCCTTTAAATTAATTCGTAATTCGTAATGCGTAATGCGTAATTCGTAATTAAAAGACAAATGAATAATTCGTAATGCGTAATTTGTAATTAAAGGACAAATAAATAATTCGTAATTCGTAATTCGTAATTAAAAAACAAATAAATAATTCGCAATTCGTAATGCGTAATTAAAAGACAGAAGCAGATACTATAAGAATAAACGCCCTTTATAAATAAAAAAATCCGTAAGGATTTTCACATAAACTATTCACTATTCACTATTAACTATTCACTCTTCACTTATTTGATATTCACTTTCAACTTTCAATTTTCCACTTTCCACTTTAAACTCTTCACTTTCATTTTTTTTCGACGAAAACATATAAATTAAAAATTTTAGCATAGCCATATAACGACAAATTATGGCTATGCTTTTATGTTATTATAATATCACAGTCAAGGGAAGTTAAAGAGGTGTAAAAAATGTTTGCAATGAAAGAAGAAAACAAGCTTATCGAAATAAATGTAAGTCAAATAAAGCCAAACCAAATGCAACCACGTAAGATATTCAAAGAAAGCGAGTTATGTTCGCTTGCTCAAAGTATAGCAAATAATGGAATTATTCAACCGCTAACAGTTAAAAAAATTGCAAATAACGAATACGAATTAATAGCTGGTGAGCGAAGATTAAGGGCAAGCATTATGGCAGGAATAAACAAAGTTCCTTGCATTGTGATGAAATGTACACAAAGACAATCAGCCGTATTTGCACTAATTGAAAACTTACAACGTAGCGAGCTTAACATTTTTGAAGAGGCAGTTGCAATAAAAAGACTTATAGTAGAGTGCAACTTAACACAAGAACGAGTAGCTAAACAACTTGGAAAAAATCAATCTACAATCGCAAATAAATTAAGGCTTTTACGATTAGAACAAGACGAACAAAACTTAATAATACTACATAATTTAAGCGAAAGACACGCAAGAATAATATTAAAGCTTGACTACAATAAAAGAAAAGAAGTACTGCAAAAAGTGATAACACAAAAATTAAATGTTGTACAAACTGAAAATCTAGTTAAAAAAATGCTCAAAAGCGAAGAAATAAACAAGAAAAATAAACAATCAAAGCTAATAGTTAAAGATGTTAGAATTTTTATGAATACTTTAGATAAAGCCGTTGAAACTATGGTTTTAAGCGGTGTGGACGCCAAAAAAGAGAAAAAAGAAAATGAACTTTTTATAGAATATACAATTAAAATTCCTAAAGCTAAGGCTTATAAACAAAAAGAGGAACTTAATATAATTGAAAAAATCGAGGAAAATAATAGTAATTTCCCAGCTTTGGTAAAAGCTATATAAATTACCCACTAAAATTGCTTACGCCTATCCCACTCATACCCATTTCCTTATCTAAACCCCTTATTTACACAAAAACCGTACAGACATTAATTTGTCCGTGCGGTTTTTGTGTGACATGGTGTTGATTGACATTTAATAAAAAAAACTCTATAATTAAATAACGAAAGTATTTAAAGTGTAAGCTCAAATGGAGGTAAACGTATGATTAATAATTATAACGATTGGACCGAATACGAGGGAGCATCAGAGGGTAGTGGAAGAAGTAAAAAAATATGGCTTACAAATAAAAAAGAAAATGAAATAGGTTTATTTAAATATCCAAAAACGATGAAACAAAAGAGTGTATTTCTGAATGTTTAGCATATGATATTGCAAACTTATTAAAAATTGAATGTGC
>CAYJFG010000007.1:26312-31527 GCA_964369305.1 uncultured Eubacteriales bacterium | reverse complement strand
CTTTCTTCTTTTTGTTTTTTATATTCTTTCACTGTATTATCCTTAGTATGACTTTCAGTATTTTTTTTATCTCTAGAAATCGAAGTTACAACATACACCGCCGTTCCTAAAACTAACCCAACTATAATTAATCCTACACCTTTATTCATAACTAATATCCCTCCAATTGACTTAATAAGTCATCTATATCATTAAATGTATCTTGTAAGGACACATCTTCTTCGCAATTTTTCGCAATATTCTTTATTGATTCTTTTATATCATTTGCTGCCATATCATGACGATTCCTTATCGAACTAGCAATATTCATTTTATCACGTTCAAGTTTCACGTCATTAACTAAAATTACTTGATGTTGAAGATTTAAAACTTCATTCCCTGAAGTGATTTGTGTACTCATGATCTCTTTTTTTTGTTTTTCAGCTATCTTTTTATTGATTAAGTTTATAGCTATAGCACCAATAACACCAGAAACTATTGCTCCCATAAATAGTCCAACAACACTTGCTAAACTTCCAATAATCGGAATTTCAAACGCAAATACTGGGATAGTCATTAACCCTTTTTCTATAACTTCACCTAAAACTATCGCCCCAACAGCACTTACTCCCGCTACAATTATTTTGCCTACTTCAAGCATACGAAGATCAAAAGGTAGCTTTTTACTCTCTGGACTTTTAAGAAATTTTATAGCTTCCTTTAAAGATTTCCACCCTTGCTTTAAAAGCGTAAATACTTTTTTTATAGTTGAAACTACTGGACCAAAAATCGCTTGTGCTATTGTTCCAACAGCAGAATTACCAGCATTCAATAAGTGTATTTTTATCTTACTAACAAATGATTTTACCGCATTTTTAATATATTCAATTAGACTTTTAATATTCTTATGCGCTGACTTAAACCATAAAACTAATTTACCGAAAATTTCTTTTATTAACTCAGCAAGCAATGTCATAAATACAGCTCTCAGTGCTTTTCCGCCTATCCTAAACGCTTCTTCTTTACGTGATTGTTTGCCTGTTTCTATAGATTTCTTTTCTCCCTCAGCCTTTTGTTTTTCAAATTCTTTTCTTGCTTCTTCGTCTTTTTTTCGCAACTCTTTTTTTTCTTTTTCTGAAATATTAAATATTTCATCTGGTTTTTGTCCGTTCGAGTTTGGATTATCTAGCCAATCATCCATTGATTTATCACCTTTTGAACGGTTTTTACTCGAATCCATTTCGTTTAAATTAGCTTCACTATTAGCAAATTTTATTTTTTCTTTTTCTGACATATGAGCACCAGCGGATGTATCACGCATAATCTCTCCAGCGGATACAGTATGATCCATATCTGTACCTTTTGAAGCTGAGCCTGTCGGTCTATCCTTATCATATTTTTTCCTAGCACCTTTTGCTAATGTAGCTACTTCTTTTCCTGTTCTATCTTTATGCGTTTTTACATTACCATTAGCATCTTTTTCAAAATTAGACATATAGTTGTCATATCTCTCTTGATAATCGATTTTATCATTATGAGTTGCTATTTTACCACTTGCAAAATTTTCCGTAGTTTGAATATGTGCGTCTTTGCTCAAGTCTAATCTTAATCCTCGGTTATCTTTTACAAAATCTTCACCAGCAGTTGCGGACATTTGATTAAGAAATTGTTCCCATACCGTATTCATAACCGTAGTTCCCAAACTGTCTGCACTGCCTATTTTTTCTTTCTCTTCTTTTAAAAATTCAAATTCAGATAGCTTAATATCTAAATCATTTTGCAACTGACTTTCTAACATATCAAGATCAAAATCTTCAAATTGATCCTCATCAATTACAGTATTTCCACGTATAATTAAATTTGCATTTTTATTTGACATATATCAAAACCTCGCTTTTTTCAACTTAATATTTTTAGTTTTTTATTTCATTTTTTTAAATATAAAAAATCCCACTATTATTAACGCTAATACAACTAATGCTATAAGATACCTAACTAAATATAAAGCTAATAGACCAATAATAATCAAAATCATAATTTTTCTTGCGGACGGACTCTGGACAAAAAGTTTTATTACAGCGTATAATATAACAACGACTATTATAAGTAAAACAAGTTGGTACATATTTTATATCACCTCCACCCAATCGCCTTGACTTCTAAGCCACATATCGATACCATCTCCGTAAACTTCTACTGAAATTGTAGAAATTCCGTCTACTTGTGATATTACTTGTGCGGTAGGTAGTCTATCAAGCACTGCTTCGAGTGATGGTCCTTTAAACTTAAACTTTACATTTTTTAATTTACCAGTATACATAAACTGTACTCTTTTTCTAAATTCTCCATCGCTAAATCTATCTTTATATGGTATTAGGAACTTATTTTTTGTGTTTTCAATTTTTAAAAGCCTGTCCACTCTAAAGACTGCTGGAGCGTCCTTGCTATCATCTGCCATAAATGCAATTAGGTAAAAGTAATATTCTGAAAACATTATTGAAACTGGTTTTACTTCTCTTGTTTTAATTTGTTTGTCTTGTCTTTTGTATGTTATTTTTATAATCTCGCTTTTTGCTATATTACTTGACAAATCCCATATTTTTTCTATCAGTTCTTCACCGTGTAAAGGAGCTACATATAAAAACTTCTCGTTTTTTATCATATCTTTTACTTTTTTTGAGTCTGCCTCGCTTGCTTGCATTAACATTTTATCAACTAAAATATCTAGTTCTTTTTTTGAAAAACCTCTGCTTTCGAGTAAAACTTTACAGATAGCCAACACTTCACTGCTTGTAAACCATTCTCTTTGCATTTTTACTAGAAAGTATCCGCCTTTTGTTCTATCGTACCTTATTACTTCTTCGTCTGCTGGTACATTATGCTCATCATAAAAATATGTTCTTACGTCATCTATATCTCTTTGAATTGTTTTAAGAGTTACTGAGAATTTTTCTGCTAAATCTTTTTTTCTAATGCAGTCGCCTTTTATAAGCATTTCATAAATATTAAGTAGTCGCCTGCTTCTATTTTTGCTATCGTTATCCATTATTACCATCCCTTTCTTTATCTACATTATAACAAAGTGATATGTACATATTTTGGGTATCTGAAAATATTTTTTCGATTTTTAATAATGCTATATAGTGCCTATTTGCAACCAATTGTATTAAGCTTGCATATCATATACAATATGTACATATACTGTATAACATATACAAGATGTGTATATCAACATGAAAGGGTGCTTTATATGGCTGAACCATACTTAAAATATCGAACTAGGTTTACTTCTTCATTGAAAAATGAACTTGTGCCACGTTTTAATGAATTATCAAAACAAACACGTATCCCTAAAAGCAGGTTATTAGATGAGGCTATCGAAGATTTAATTTTGAAACATGAAAAGCAAAGCTACAAAAATATTGTAAAATCTGACAAATAACTCCCTACTACAATATATTATACCTTACTTAGTAATACTAATCAATATTTATTTCTTGAAAAACTGCACAAAGTTCAATTAGATAATTTGTAAATATCACCAAATTTGATAAATAACGAAAAAAACCTCTTAATATTTCATATATTAAAAGGTTTTTTGGCGTTAAGTATTAAAGTATATATAAGTATTTAGCTTTCGTTTTTTGGTTCATTAACTGCACTGCCACAAGAACTACAGAATTTTTTATCTTTACCAACACTACTACCGCATTTTTCGCATTTAATTGATTGACCGCCTCCTGAAAATTGAATGTTTTTTAGTTTATCTATTTCAAAAACGTCTTCTGCATCAACTTCATTTGAATTTGGTATTATTGTTATTCCACCTACAATCGGTATTCTTTTCGCTTCCCCTTTAAGTGCTGCTAACATATTCATACTAGCTACAATTACTATAGGTATTGATAAGATACCAATTAAACCATATACAACTGCTACTGCACCTGCTCCTTGTGACGCATTTTGCAAGCTTTCTAAAGATGTTGCCTCTGACGGTTTCGGCATAAAGATTACAGATAATATTCCACCAAAAACGGCTAAAATAACACTTGGGATTATTAATGTTAAAATCTGATTTAAGTGAAATTTCACAAACTTTGATTTATTCATCTGCAAAAATCCTAAAATCGGATTAAGATAACATAATCCTGCAATAACTTTGTTTTCCTCTACATCGCTCTTTTCAAATCCTTGAGTATTTGCTTTTTTTGTTTCTGTAACTGACATAATAACTGCTCCTTTTTATTTAATTTTTAGGTCAGTTACATTATATCATGTCATATTGGACGTATTTAGGGAATGTAGGAAGTTTTTTAAAATTTTTTAAATTATTTTTTATTTATACCTTAAAAACAGTTTTTTATATACATAGAGAGATTTTTTATTTTTCTATGTAACACTCAGCAAGCCATGTACAATTACCTTTTATTGAAAATATCTTATAAAATTAATTGTGCTAAAGCATATGTGCTTTAATACATATATTTAATTAAAGACTAAATAACAATTTACTTTTTTGCTAGAAACATCTAAAATATTACTGATTTTATTCTATTTTATAGCTATAAACACGTAAATCAATATGCTTATGTACAGATTGTTGACTTTACGCTTTATGCTGTGATATACTTATGTCAGCAAAACAACCAAATATTTTAACAGCAGACAATGGAGTCGACAAGAAAAGACTTCGTTGTGTGCTGTTTTTTATTTTATAAAAAGTTTGCAGTTGTTTAAATACTACTTAGATGTTTTGCTTTAATTAAACATTGCATAGTCGGAACGGAGTGTTAATATGTCTGAAAAAAATAATAATGATGTAGAAATTATGCTAAAAGATATTGGAATGGTATATAAATCTGAGGGTAAGGAAGTTACCGCTTTAACAAGTGTAACTATGGATATACATAAGGGCGATTTCATCTCTTTACTAGGACCATCTGGTTGTGGTAAAACAACGTTGTTAAGAGTTATGGCTGATTTATTACAACCAACTTCTGGTGAAATTACTGTTGGTGGAGAAAGCCCAAAAGAGGCTAGACTAAAACAAAGATATGGTATAGTTTTCCAAAGTGCAGTTCTTTATGATTGGCGAACAGTTTTAAAAAATGTTATGTTACCACTTGAGGTTATGAAAATTCCTAAAGAAAAAAGAATAAAAAAAGCAAAACAATTGCTTGAACTTGTAGGGCTTGAAAATTTTGCAGACAGCTACCCTAGTGAACTTTCAGGTGGT
>CAYJFG010000007.1:0-26302 GCA_964369305.1 uncultured Eubacteriales bacterium | reverse complement strand
TGCAACAAAGGGTAGGTATTGCAAGAGCTTTAGCAATTAAACCTGAAATTTTATTAATGGACGAACCTTTTTCGGCACTTGATGAATTTACAAGAGAAAAATTACACGACGATTTACTAAGGATTTGGAGAAAAACAAATAAAACAGTTGTTTTTGTAACTCATAATATAGCAGAGTCAGTATTTTTATCAGATCGAATTTGTGTTTTATCGCCTCACCCTGGTAGATTATCTGCAATTATAGATGTTGACCTACCACGACCACGCACACAAGAAATGAAAAATACAAAAGAATTTACAGACCTTGTTGCAAAAGTTAGAAATAGTTTTGAAGGCGTTTAATTTTCAAAATACACTATGAAAGGAGTCTTGCACATGGAAAGGCTTAAGAAAATTACAACATCAAAAGCATTTGTAACTATGGTTTGGGTAGTTGGATTAATAATAATTTGGGAAGTTTGTGCATCTGTAGTTGCTCAAACTAAAAGAACTCCTGAAAATATTTTACCTAGTCTTTTAAGTATAATAGAGTCAATACTTAGCGACGATAAAATAAACGGCAGTCAAACAGCTTTTGAAATGGTTTTGACAAATGCTAGTGCTACTTTATCAAGGGCTGGAATTGGTTTTTTAGTTGGTAGCGTTTTAGGTTTTGCATTAGCTCTTATAATGCATCTAAGTAAAATAGCTGACAAATTGATGTTCCCTTATTTAATGTTAATTCAAATGATACCTATTTTAGGGCTTGCACCAATTATAAACGCAATCACTGGCGATATTTCACAAAGCAGGATAATAATTGCTGCAATACTAACTTTTTATCCAGTTGCTACAAGCACTCTTGCAGGGTTTAAGTCAGTTGAAAGAGAAAAACACGAGCTTATGTTCTCATATGCTGCAAGCAAACCGCAAATATACATAAAAACATTAATACCAGCGTGTTTACCTTACTTTTTTACTGGTTTAAAAATAGCCGCTCCTATGGCTATTACCGCTTCAATACTTGTTGATACTTTACAAGGCGGAATTGGTTTAGGTTGCTTATTATCTCAATCGCTTAAAGGTGCGATGACAAGATATGTTTTCTGGCAAATAGTTTTCTTTAGTGGCTTCATTGGTGTAATGAGCTTTAACTTGATAGGATTATTACAAAAAATTGTCACAGGAAAAAGAAGTATAAAAAGGAGTGTGAAGAATAATGCGACTAAATAAAGAGAAAATCCAAACAATTATTCTACCACTTTTACTAGCAGTTGTATTATTTATTCTTTGGCAAACTGAAGTTTTACATAAAATACTTAATACAGATGTTTACGTTTTACCTCTTCCAGATAGGATTTTTCAAATCATAATGGATAATTTAGATGCTATTGCTTTAAATGTAGGCTCTACAATTAGTGTTGCAATACCAGGATTAATACTCGGCTCAATAATCGGTTATCTACTAGCAATTATTGCTACAAGATTTACAAAATATGGAGTAGGCGGACTTACTATAGTTTCTGCATTTAATGCTATACCAATAGTTGCCCTTGCACCTGTTATTGCAAACTGGACTAAAGATATAAGCCCAGATGCACCTACTAGAAGCATGGTTGCAAAAATAATTGTTGTTACTATTATGTGTACAGCTGCTATGAGTGTAAACGCATATAGAGGCTTAAACGAATTAAAACCATTTTCACAAGACTTAATGAAGTCATACGCTTGCAGTAATTTCAAAGTTTTTATAAAACTTAGAATACCAAACAGCGTTCCATATATATTTACAGCACTTAGAGTAAGTGTTCCAGCAAGTATTATTAGTACTTTAGTGTCTGAATACTTTGCAGAATATATTACAGGTGTTGGTAGACAGATTAGAGAAAACATTTTAATTGCACAATATGCAACTGCATGGAGTTACATTGTTGTAGCGTGTGTTATTGGAATTGTGATGTATGTATTACTGCTTATTGCAGAGGGGATTTTTTTAAAAAATCGAAAAAACTAGGTGTTAATTTAAAAAATTATCATAAATTAAAAAACG
Organism: uncultured Eubacteriales bacterium; assembly: GCA_964369305.1. Classification (GTDB taxonomy): domain Bacteria; phylum Bacillota; class Clostridia; order Oscillospirales; family Acutalibacteraceae; genus CAYJFG01. The sequence continues at coordinate 24,274 of CAYJFG010000007.1, read as the reverse complement.
AAAGGCGAGTTAATCATGAGAAGAAAAAGAATTTTAGCAGTTATTTTAGCAGGTATTATGGCGATGAGTATATCAGCGTGTACAGGAGCACCATCTAATCAGACAGACCCTACTTCTGCTACACAATCAGCAGATATGACTAATGAAGAAAGAATTATTTCAGCTGCTCAAGACGGTAAAGTGGGTAACTGGGGCCTTGGTAATGAATATGAAATTTTAGCATTACTATCAAAATATAACCAACCTACAGAGTACTTATCACAAAACTTTGATATGGACGGTTTCGACGATGGTTCAATCACACTTGCATCAGCAATGACTTACAACGAACTAGGACTAGTACAAAATGACTACGAGGGTGGTTATGGCTACGGCGACAATGTTGGTACTATTGATATGAACGACGAGGGCGTTGCAATGCTTGAAGATAATATTTTCACAACAAAAACATTTGCACAAGAAAACCCTAATACAGTTGCAGCGTTTGTAAGTGCATCTTTAAAAGGTTGGGAGTATGCTTGTGAAAATCCAGAGGAAGCAGCTCAAATTGTATATGACGCTGGCTCTTCTGTATCATCAGAGCATCAAGCTTATATGGCTTCAGAAGTTGCAAAACTAGTACAAACAGACACACAAGGCAATTCAGTTTCTAACTATGGCGTTATGGACGAAGACGCTATGCAACAAACTTTAGATTTAGCAAAACAATATATTAAACTTGCAGACAGCACAGCGGCTGATGCTTTACAAGGATTTACACTAGATGATATTAGAGATACATCTTTTGTTGGTGCAGAGGATATTGGAACACCTGAAAAAACTGATGTTTCTATCCAATTAAAATGGTTACCACAAAGCCAATTTATGGGTTACTATGTAGCACTTGCAAAAGGATATTATGAAGAGGTTGGCTTAAATGTTACAATTATCCCAGGCGGTGGCGATATTGGCGAAACAACAGCGGTAAATAATGGTACTGTTGACTTTGGTGTAACTTGGGTGTCAAACTTAATTGCAGCAAATGCAGGCGGTATGGATTTACTACAAGTAGCACAAGTATATCAACGTTCAGGTTTAGTACTTGTATATAAAAAATAATTATCTACTGGGCAACCTATTAAGCTTAGGTTGCCCAATAAAGCAAACTACTGGAGATGAAAGTAATGGATACAATTATAAAAAACGGTAAAATAATTAATGCAAACGAAAGCTTTATAGCAGATATTGGTATAAAAGACGGCAAGATTTTTAAAATCGCAAAACATATTGTCGACGAAACTTGCAAAAACATTGTAGATGCAAATGGTAAACTTGTTTTGCCAGGTGCTATAGATGTACACACACATTTAGCTATGCCATTCGGTGGCACAATATCGGCAGATGACTATTACAGCGGAACAAGAGCTGCTGCTTGCGGAGGAACTACAACAGTTTTTGACTTTGTACTACAAGACACTGGCGAAAATATGGTTGACGCTATTAAAAGAAGAAATAAGCTATGTGCAGGCAATGCAGTTGTAGATTATTCGTTCCATGTAGCAATAAAAGATGTATCAGGCGACTTAATTAATTCTATAAATGAAGCAGTTGAGTATGGTGTACCATCATTTAAAGTGTTTATGGTTTATGACTTTGGAGTGTCTGACGGTGTATTTTTTAAAGTTCTAAAAAAAGCAAAAGAATGTGGAGCATTAATTGCTGTTCATGCTGAAAATAAAGAGATAATCGAAACACTTGTAAAAGATTATATATCACAAGGTAAAACTTCCGCATGGTATCATTATAAATCAAGACCAGAGTTTGTAGAAACAGAGGCAGACCACAGAGCAATTTCTTTAGCAAAAGAAGTTGATACACCACTTTATATAGTTCATTTAGCGAGTAAAGGTGGTGTTGATGAAGTTATAAGACCAAAAAGAAATGGGCAAAAGGTATATGCTGAAACTTGCCCTCAATACCTAGAGTTCACCTCTAATGTATATAAACAAGACGACGGTATCAATTACGTTTGTTCTCCACCAATTAAAGGCAAAGAAAGTCAAGACGCTTTATGGAAAGCTATTTCATCAGGTGATATTGATACAGTAGCTACAGACCACTGCCCTTTCAAACTTGAAGAAAAAGAGTGGGGACGAAACGACTTTACAAAAATACCAAACGGCTGCAGCGGTATTGAAAATATGTATCCTTATATGTTAAGTGCTGCAAACAATGGAAAAATTACATTTGAAAAAGCCGTTGAATTATGCAGTACAAACCCTGCTAAAATCTTCGGTTGCAAAGATAAAGGCTCAATATCGATTGGAAAAGATGCAGATATCGTTATATATGACCCTGACAAAAATTTTACTATTAAAAATGAGCTTATGCACTCCGAATGTGACCACACAATCTGGGAAGGTGTAAAATTAAACGGCTACCCTATTATGACATACTCAAAAGGTAATTTAGTCTATAAAGATGGTGAGTTTGTTGGTGCAAAAGGTGCTGGCAAGTTTGTAAAATGTTATTTAAAATAAAGAGATAGGAGTATCAAAATGAACGTTTATTCAAGTTTAATAACACAAGCAGAAGTATCAAAATGTATGTTATGTTTTAATGCTAGTTGTTCAAGTGCTTGTATTAAGGGTTTAGATCCAGCTAAAGCTATTTTTTCTTTAAAATTTAAAAATAACGATTATGCAAGCAGTTTAATAAACAACCAAACTTGTGCTGACTGTCACGCTCCTTGTCAAGAGGCTTGTGCAAATTATGATAAACCTATTAGGATTAAAGAAATTGCAAGCAGTTTAGAAGAAACACAAGTACAATCAGCCGATTTAAGTATTGACTTTTGCGGTGTTAAATGCGAAAACCCATTCTTTTTATCATCATCAGTAGTTGCAAGCGGTTATGATATGTGTGCTAAAGCTTTAAATATGGGTTGGGCTGGTATAGTTTATAAAACAATTGGATTTTATGAACCAAAAGAAGTTTCACCTCGTTTTAGTGCAACTAAAGATAGCCACGGAAGTTTTGAGGGTTTTAAAAACTTGGAACAAATATCTGACCATAAACTTGCTGACGACCTAGAAGTATTAAAAAGACTAAAAAAAGATTTCCCTACAAAAGTTATAGTTTCATCTATTATGGGACAAAACGACGAAGAATGGACACAGCTTGCAAGATTATCTCAAGAGGCTGGTTGCGACTTAATAGAATGTAACTTCTCTTGTCCGCATATGTCTGCTCAAGGTCTTGGGTGTGACGTCGGACAAGACGAACAACTCGTAGCTAAATATACTAAAGCTGTAAAAAAAGGTACAACTCTACCAATAATCGCTAAAATGACACCGAATATTAGCAATATGGAGTTACCTGCAATAGCTTCTATTAATTCAGGTGCCGATGCTTTGGCGGCTATTAACACAATTAAAAGTGTAAGTGCAGTAAACCACGACTACATGGTATCTACTCCAGATGTAAACGGTAAATCTGCAATTAGTGGATATTCTGGCAGGTCTGTAAAGCCAATAGCATTACGTTTTATTGCTGATATGGCAAGGTGCAAAGAACTTAAAAATATCCCAATAAGCGGTATGGGCGGTGTAGAAACTTACAAAGATGCTTTAGACTTTATTAGTCTAGGTTGTAGTAATATACAAATAACAACTTCTGTTATGGAATATGGTTATAGAATTATCGACGACCTTATAATTGGACTTTCAAACTTTATGAGTAAAAATAATTTTTCATCTTTAAGCGAAGTAGTTGGAATTGCACTTAATAATATTTGTAGTGCTGAACAGTTAGACCGAGAAACTGTAGTTTATCCGAAATTCGATAAAGAAAAATGCAGAAACTGTAAGAGATGTTATATATCATGTTATGACGCAGGGCATCAAGCTATAGAAATCTCAAATGATAAAATTAAATTTATACCTAAAAAGTGCGTTGGTTGTCATTTATGTAAACTAGTTTGCCCAGCAAATGCAATTGGAGATACTAAACGAAGATAAAAGGTGGTGAGTGGTATGTCTATAAGTTTAAATAGACTTTGTGTAAATGCACAAAAAAAATATGCAATGAAGTTACTAGCTGGTAAATACGGTTTAGAAAATCCTGTAAGATGGGTTCATATGGTAGAAGATACAGAAGTACCAGACTTTTTACACGGTAATGAACTCGTTTTTACAACAGGTATTGCAAACCACAAAGAAAATTGGTTAATTGATTTTGTTAAAAATTTAAAAGAAAAAAAATCAAGTGGCTTAGTTATTAATATTGGTCCATATATAAGCCATGTACCTCCGCAAGTTATTGTATATTGTGAGCAAAACAACTTCCCTTTATTTGTAGTACCTTGGGAAACTAGGCTTATAGATTTAACTTACGAGTTTTGCAGAATTATTATAAATGACGAAAAAGTAGAACAAAGCCTTGCCGAAACTTTTAAAAACTTAATTTTAAACCCAGAAAATAAAACTGGATATACAACGACGCTCGAAAAATTAGGATTTATACAAAATTCTAAATATACTGTAATTTCCTTAAAATTTTTACTAAACGGAAGTAACGTAAGTTCTAAATTATTAAGAGAAATTCAACTAGCTTTTGTAAAGACAACTAAACTAAACGCCTTACCACGTGGAGCGTTTGTATGGAATAAATCCATGATTTTAGTATATCAAAATATAGAAGAAAAAGACATATTACGTCTTAAAAATTCAATAAAGAACCATGCACAAACAACTTGCGGACTTAAAATATATATGGGTGTATCTAATGCAATTCATGGTTATGAGAAGTTAGGTAAAATATATAACCAGAGTAAATCAGCTCTATGTATTGCTCAAATAAATAATAAAACTCGTGTTAATTATGACGATATAGGAGTTTACAAACTTTTATTTAATGTGCAAGACAAAGAAGTTTTAACTCAATACCATAACTTCGTTTTAGGGAAGCTAATCAAATATGATAAAGCAAATAACACCGATTTTTGCACAATATTAAGGCAATATATGGATAACAACGGTAGTGTTCAAGAATTGGCTAAAATAAATAATACGCATCGCAACACAATAAATTACAAAATCAAAAAAGTAAAAGAAATAATGGGTATAGATTTTGATATAAAATCCAATATGGATATATCACTTGCCTTTATTATATCTGATATTATAAATAAAAAATAGGAGTTAATAGTTATGAATAAAGCAGTAGTTAAAGAAAATCATAAAAAATACAATTTACAATCTTGGTCAAAACAAGGTGGAATAGACCCAATTGTTATAGAGCGTGCAGACGGTATATATATGTGGGATACTGATGGAAACAGGTATACAGATATGTCATCTCAACTTGTTAATATGAATATAGGACATGGTAATAAAGAAGTTGTAAGTGCTATTAAAGAACAAGCAGACAAATATTGCTTTATAGGTCCGAGTTACGGCAGTGATGTAAGAGGCGAACTTGCAAAAACTATAGTTAAGTTAATGCCTGACAATATGGGCAAAGTCTTCTTTACTAATGGCGGTGCTGATGCAAACGAAAACGCTATTAAAATGGCTAGAATGTTTACAGGCAAACATAAAATATTTTCAAGATATAGAAGTTACCATGGTTCAACTTATGGTGCAGGTAACTTAACAGGTGAGCCACGTGGATACACATTGCAACCTAGTATGTCTGGTTTTGTAAAATTCACAGACCCTTATATGTACAGAGATATTCTTGATTTTAAAAGCGAACAAGATGCAGGAAGTTATTACGTTGCAAAACTTCGTGAACAAGTTATTTATGAAGGACCTAACAACATAGCTGCTATCGTTTTAGAAACAATAACTGGTTCAAACGGTGTTATTATTCCGCCAGATGGATATATGGCAGGCGTTAGAAGTATTTGCGATGAGTTCGGTATTATGATGATATGCGATGAAGTTATGACAGGCTTTGGACGTACAGGTAAATTATTCGGCTTTGAAAACTTCAACGTAAAACCAGATATTGTAGTTTTTGCAAAAGGTGTAACTTGCGGTTATGTTCAACTCGGTGGCGTATGCGTAAGTAAAGAAATAGCACAATATTTTGACGATAACTTTTTATCATGTGGTCTTACATATAGTGGTCACCCTTTAGCGTGTGCAGCAGGGCTTGCGTGCATAAAATATTATCAAGATAATAACATTTTAGAAAACGTAAATACTGTAGGTAAAGTTTTAGGCGAAGAATTAGAAAAACTAAAAGAGAACCATAAAAGCGTTGGTGACGTTAGGTATATAGGTCTTTTTAGTGCTATTGAACTTGTAAAAGATAGAGAAACAAAAGAAGCATTAGTACCATACGGCAAAGACGAAAACGGTGTTATGCCAAAAATAAACGGTATGTTAAAAGCAAAAGGATTTATGACATATACACATGAAAACATGATACTTATATGTCCACCTCTAATAATAACAAAAGAGCAAATTTATGAGGAAATGAAAAAAGTTGACAAGGTTTTAACACAGGTAGATAAACTAATATAATGGAGTGATATTATGAATAAACATTATAATGATATTGAATTAAGCAGTTTAAATCAGATTTTCCCAAATAAATATTTTAGGCTAATTTCAAGCGATTTTAAAAAGATATCTTATGGTATATCTGAAATACCTGTAAGTATCGACTTAAAAAAAGGCTTTTCAAAAGAATTATCTTTTAAAATACCATGGGACGGCGAGTTATATGGATTTGTAAGAAATAAGTCTGAAATTTTCAAAAATATAGATAGCGATAAAGCTGTAAAATTAACTATAAGCAATTGGGATAATAAATTTATATTAATATTTGAAGATGAAAAGGGCAACCCTGATAAAGTGTTTAGTGTTAGCAAGGCAGACATAGTAAAAATGCTTGAGGAATGTATGAAACCACCAACACTTTAAAATATCGAAAAGAGGATTATGTTATGTTTTTATGTGATGAAAAACGAATGGACGATAAAATAAAAATCTTTAGCACTTTTGGAAGCACTAAAGATGGAGGTATTACTAGATACGCTTTATCAAAAGAAGATAAGCTTGCTCGTGATGAGTTTATAAGAAGAATGGTTGCAATTGGTGCAAAAATTGAAATTGATGATATGGCTAATATCTATGCAACAATTGAGGGTAGCGACAAAAACGCAAAACGAATAGTTATGGGTTCGCACTGCGATTCTGTAAAAAATGGTGGCAATTATGATGGTATTTTAGGTGTTATTTCTGCCATGGAAGTACTAGAAACAGTTGTTGCACAAAATATTGAGCATACACACCCATTAACTGCTATGATTTGGACAAACGAGGAGGGTTCTCTTTATCCACCAGCTATGATGTCCTCAGGTGTAGTATGTTATGATTATTTGCCAGAGGATATCAAAGGGAAGTTCAAACTTGAAAATATGCTAAACTCAAAAAGCATACTAGATAGCACAAAAACTTTTGGAGATGCACTTTTAAACTCTAGTTTTTATGGCGATAAAGCTAATAGACTTTCTAAAGATAAGTACTTATGTATGTTTGAAACTCATATAGAGCAAGGCCCAATTTTAGAAGACGATAACAAGGATTTAGGTGTAGTAGATTGTGTTTTAGGTATGTTTAATTATAGAATTAAATTTTATGGTCAAACAACACACGCAGGCACTTTCCCAATGCCAAAAAGACAAGATGCATTTTTTGCAGCGTCAAAAGCCATATGCTATTTACATGAAGAGATTGACAAACTAGGTTATAATGATTTAGTATATACTACAGGAGAAGTAATATGTCAACCAAATATACATACTTGTGTACCAGATTACTTCGAGTTTTCTTTTGACTCAAGACATGAAGATGAAAACGTTTTAAAACAAGTTTTAGATATTGTTAATAGTCTACAAGATAAAACATGGTGTAGTTGCAAATGCATGGTTGAAAAAGCGTGGAATAGAGATACAGTTTATTGGGATAAAAAACTTGTATCAAGTGTTGAAGAAACTGCAAAAGAATTAGGTGTGTCATATAAATATATACATTCAGGAGCAGGCCATGACGCTCAATTTGTATCTTATATGTTGCCTACAACAATGATTTTTGTACAATCAAAAGACGGATTATCTCATTGTTATCAAGAGTACTCAAGTGTAAAACATTGTACTTATGGTGCAAGCGTTATGCTCGGTGCAGTACTAAAAGTAGATAAGGAGTAAAAACATGAGCAGAGAGTTTAGAGTTCCAGTAGTTGTAACTGGAGAAAATGCATTAATAGAATGTGCAGAAAAATTTAAAAGTTTTGGTAAAAAAGCGTTTATCGTAACAGGTAAACACGTTGTAAAACTAGATTTTTTTAAACTTCTAACAGACACTTTAGAAAGTGTAAATGTAGAATATTATATTTTTACAGACATAACATCAGAACCAACAGACGACATGATTAACTTAGGGCTTAAAGAGTATAAAAAATCTGAGTGTGACTTTTTTATAGGAATAGGTGGCGGAAGTCCGCTTGACTCTATAAAAGCAATTGCAACACTTTATGCTTTAGGTGGTAATATTAGCGACTATATGGGTAAAGTTATTATAGCAGACCTCCCCCCTATGGTTGCAATCCCTACAACTTCTGGTACAGGTTCAGAAGTTACAAAGTTTACAATTATAACTGACTTGAAAAAAGATGTTAAAATGCTACTTAAAGGCGATGACCTAATCCCAAATTTAGCAATTATCGACCCACTAGCAACGCTTACTTGCCCTAAGTCAATTACTGCTGCTACAGGACTTGACGCACTTACCCATGCTGTGGAGTCTTTTACATCAAAACAAGCTCAGTTTTTAACAGACACAGTAGCTATATCAGCCGTTAAGAGAATTTTTGAATTTTTACCTACTGCATACAACGAACCTGACAATGTAAATGCTAGAATGGAAATGGCTATAGCATCTTTAGAGGCAGGTATTGCAATTAATAATGCATCAGTTACAATTGTACATGGAATGAGTAGACCAATAGGTGCGTTATTCCACGTTCCTCATGGTGTTTCTAATGCAATGTTGCTTTCAAAATGCATGAGTTTTGCTATAGACGGTGCGTATGAAAAATTTGCAAAACTTGCAAGAGCAATAGGAATAAATGAAGAAAACGACGAAAAAGCGTCTATAAAATTTGCTCAAAAACTAGACTCAATTTGCAAAGTTTGCGAAATACCAACCCTTGAAGAGTACGGCGTTGAGAAAGATTTATTTTTAGAAAAAATAGATAAAATGGCTACAGACGCTTTAATAAGCGGTAGCCCTCAAAACACTATAAAAGAAGTAACAAAAGATGATATTGTAAAAATTTATATGTCATTATATAATTAAATTTTTTCTAAGTACATTTATAGTTAAAGTCCCACATAGTTTTAAATTAAACTTATTAAGCCCAACCCTTATTGATTTTAGGGTTGGGCTTAATGTTGTTAATAGTAATATTAAAAGCTTATTATTTTAAATGAAGTCTCCACTACAACAAGTTGTTTTGGGTTGTTGTGTAATCCATCATTTACTAGACACGTGCTAATTTCAAGTTTTACATTTTAAATTGCTTTTACAATTACTTTTGTTTTAATATAAACTTTACGTTTTTGATTTTAATTACGAATTATCATTATTAATTATAAATTAATAAACAGGGTATTCGTATTTAAGTGTTGTAATTGCGTTTACGTCTGATTTTGTATCTACAGTTTCTACTCCATTATTATACTGTACATATGGTTGAACGTAAATTGTCATTTCGTTATTTGTACCATCTGTATTGTAATAATTTGCTGTTAGATAGAAATTTACACGATTTTGAGCATTTACACTTTGTGTTAAGTCTTTTTCTGTCCATTCTCCGTTTAGGTCTACGCTTTCATCATTCAAAGCAACTTGATATCTTACTTTTAAACTTGCACCATCTACATTTTGTGGGAAGTATGTAAGTGGTGTAGTAAACCTAATTTTTGTAACACCAAAACTGTCTAGATAAGTTTCATATAATGCGTTTTCTGAAAGTGCGTATGGAGTTTCGCTTACTGTAACCTCTGTATTGTCGTTATAGATAGGAACTAATTTTGTATTTTGTGTCATAATAAATTTATATTCATTTTCATACGATACAAACATTTGTTTATCTATATTATACCAACCTACAAACTCACCACTTGCTACTGTTTGAGGAGCTTTTAACCATACTGTCTTTCCATAGAACATATTAGCAGTATATTGGTTTTCAAAACCGCTATAAGTATTATCGTATACACTATATGTTGTTGTGGAACCGTCGATTGAAATTGCATAAATTAAAGTATCAGCTAAAGCCTGTTCAGTTGCATTTGAATATAAGTTTGGATAATCACTTTCTAACAATTCAAGAGGTAGACTTAAGTTATATGTTTTTTCTATAACATCTGTAACTTTTAATGTCAATCTCCTATCAACATATGGACTTTTATCGTCAGTTGCACTAAATATATAAGTATTATATCTGCTATCAATTATTGCAAACTTTCTTGCATCTGTGCCTATATACACTAAATCATTCGTTCTTTTTGAGGAGCTAAACTCATCAATTTGTGGAAATTCAATATTCACAGTATAAGTTAAATTTTTAATTAGCGTATCACTGTCTACCATTGTACTATTGTAATTTTCATAATCTCCAATATAAATTACTTTATCTTTTATGTCATTTGTAATCATTGCTGGAGTAGTAAGTTTTTCGCTAAATTCTTGACCATTCATATAAATTTTAACTTTTTGAGCATTTTCAAATACACTTAAACCTATTAAAACACCGTCAAGAGTGTAACTTATGTTAAACGCTGTTAGTTCTTCTTTTGATAAGTTTTTAACTTCTAATCCATTGCCCATTGATAAATATTCATTTGTATCTGTTACTGCCTTTAAGTCAACCAAATAAGACGCCCAACCACTGTTTAGCATTTTTTGTGTTATCATAAAATGACTTGTTATTATTTCGTCTACTATTTCAACTGAAGTAATTTGTCTATCAAGTGTATTAAAGCTATCTTTTTCCTCTACTTCACCCTCAATTATACCATGTTTTATAAGCGGTGCAGTTTGGTTTGGATATTGCATTTCAAGTTGATAATCTGTATTCTCTTCTAATCCTGTATATGCAATTTTTCTTGTACCGTCAATTGTAGTAGTAAATGAATAGAAACTATCAGCACCTTGCTTTAAGTTTATTAATGTTTCACTTGGTATTGCTATATCAAATGACATTCCTATTATACTTGCTACTGTTTCTTCTCCGCTTTCTCCAGTTGGTGCTAAAATATCCCCTTTACTGTCAAATACAATTTCTCCTGTAGATATTGCTATAACTTTTGCGTTATTTCCTATAGATAGAGTTGCACTCTCAGGTTTTATATCTGTGTAACTACCTCCACCTATTGCTGATGGACTATAGTATCTATCGTTAATTACGTTTCCACCAATAGCTTTAACTTGTGATGTTCCACTTATTGTGATAACTCCGCCTGCTCCATTTTGACCACCGCCGATGCCTGATGCATATTCACCACCAAACGCTTCAACAGTAGCATTGTTTATAGTGATATTTCCGCCTGCTCTACTTTTACCACCGCCGATACCTGCTCCACCAAAAGAACCAAACGCTTCAACTGTACCACCACTTATTGTGATATCTCCGCCTGCTCCACTATCACCACCGCCGATACCTGCTCCACCAAATGAACCAAACGCTTCAACTATACCACCACTTATTGTGATATCTCCGCCTGCTCCACTATCACCACCGCCGATACCTGCTCCACCAAAAGAACCAAACGCTTCAACTATACCACCACTTATTGTGATATCTCCTCCTGCTCCATTAACACTACCGCCAATACCTGCTCCATTATCACCACCAGTGGCTTTGACTATACCACCACTTATTGCAATAACTCCGCAGTCATTATAACTAGCACTACCAATTCCTGCTGTTTCAAAACCACCTTTAACTGTCAAACTTCCTACTTTTTCGGTGTCTATCGTTTTTTCATCATTTATTGATACTGTTGCAATATTTATTCCATCATTTTGCACTTGTAATCCCGCTCTGTAAGGTCCGCTTTTTAGCGTATTTGTACTATCGTTTGCAAGTGTTAGTGTTACATTTGAATTTCCTTGTATATCAAATGCACACGCATTTTCAGTTTCTGAAACATCAATATTTACGCCATCAAGTGTAATGTTATGTGTGCCACTTATAACTGTAACAGTATTTTGAGTAGTTGTACCTATAATTGTTACTTTACCTTCATAATCAACCCAATTAGTACCATCTTTACTGTATTGATTTAACCCTCTGTTACGGCTTATATAGATGCTATTTTCACTAATATTAAGTGTTGGATTACTTTGAACACCTTCTATATTATCAGCTACATTATTGTAAGTTGTTAATCCGCTTAAACTTTCAAAGTTAGTTGTTACTTCCTCACCTGAAATAGCTCCTTGTTGCAAAATATCATTTAAGAATACTAAGTATAATTTTGTACTGTCGATACCGCTAAATGCTATTGATTTATATTCTTCTGTAGTATCATACCAAAATTTTACTTGATCATCTGTATATAACTCTGTTTTGCCTGTTTGTGCAGTTTCATAATAAAGCTCAATAACGTTTCCAACTGTTTCGCCGTCTGGTGCTGTGATAGTGTTGTCGCTGTCGTCAATTGCTAAGCCGTCACCTTTGGCTACTGCTATAATTTGTGCATCATTGCCTATAGATAGTATTGCTCCAGCTGGTTTTTCATCATATTCTATATCATAGCTACCAGCACCTATCGCTGACGGATAACTATAACCACTTTCATTATTTCCACCAATAGCTGTAACTTTTGCATTTGAGCTTATTGTTATGTTTTCAGCTGTTTCATTATTTCCACCGCCAATACCTGCTCCATTAACACCACCAGTAGTTGTAACTGTGCCACCGCTTATTGTGATATCAGAACTTTTTGCATAGTTGCCACCGCCGATGCCTGCTGCGTAATATCCACCTTTAGCTTCAACTGTACCACCGCTTATATTGATAGTTGCACTTAAGCCCTGATTACCAACGCCAATACCTGCTCCATTATCGCCACCTGTAGCTTTAACTATTGCATTTGAGCTTATATTAATAGTTCCACCTGACGCAAAACTGCCACCACCGATACCTGCTCCATTAGTACCACCTGTAGCTTTAACTGTTCCGCTTTCTATAGTGATTGTTCCACTAAAACTAGCTTGATTACCGCTACCAATACCTGCTCCCTCTTGACCACCAGTAGCTGTTACTATTCCACCTTTTATAAGGATATTTCCACTACTTGAGCCTTTTCCTCCGCCGATACCTGCTGCGAAAGCGTATGACTTAGCCGTTACATTTCCGCCGTTTATAGTAATAGTTCCGCCTGAACCTCCATTACCACCGCCGATGCCTGCTCCGCTATTTCCGCCATTTGCTTCAATTTCACCACTATTTATGGTGATAGTTCCAGCTGGCAAGTAACTCTTACCACCAATACCTGCTCCATTATAACCACCAGTAGCTGTAAGTTTCCCCTCTTTTTCTTCACCTGTTGTTTCCTCACTAGCAATTGTTAAAGTTGCTGAGTAATGCACTTGTAGTCCTGCACTATTACTACCGCTTTGTAAAGTATTTATGCTATCTTTTGCAAGTATTAATTTTACGGTTGTGCTTGATTGTATTTCAAATGCACACGCATTATAAACATTTATATTTACATTATCAAGTATTACGTTATGTGTGCCATTTTGTGCTACAACTTTGTATTGCTCAGTTGTGCCTGTGATTGTTATATCGTCTACATACTTATACCAAGTAGAATTATCTGTGCTGTATTGAGTTAGTCCGCTATCTTCTCTTAAGTAGATATTGTTTTCATTAACGTTAAGAGTAACCCCTATTTCTTGACGTTTGACATTGTCATATGTAGTTAGGTTTTCTAGGCTTGTAAATTCTGCTACTGTTTCTATTATTGTTTCGCCGTCTACAATATCGCCTTGTTGTGTAGCTCCATTTGTTAAAACTGTATATGTTTTTGTGCTGTCAATTTTACTAAACGCTACCGCACCATACTCATTTTCTGAAGTACACTCAAATTCTACTACATTATTTGCTTTTAACTGTGTTGTGCCTGTTTGTGTAGTTTCATAATTTAGCTCAATTACGTTTGCAACTGTTTCGCCATCTGGTGCTGTAATAATATTGTCGCTGTCATCAATTGCTAAACTGTTCCCCATAGCTACTGCTGTTACTGTCGCATTATTACCAATAGATAGAGTTGCTCCAGCTGGTTTTGTTCCCAAATCTGTATTATAGCTACCGCCACCAATTGCTGATGGATAACTATAGTCACTAATGGCATTATTTCCACCAAAAGCTTTAACTGTCGCATTTCCGCTTATTGTAATAGTTCCACCTGAACCTTCATTACCACCGCCAATGCCTGCTCCATCATTGCCACCTGTAGCTGTAACGTTTGCTGTTCCGCTTATAGTGATATTTCCGCCATCTCCACTATATCCACCGCCGATGCCTGCTCCATAACCGCCACCTATAGCTGTAACTGTGCCACCGTTTATTGATATAGCACCACTTGTTCCACCATCACCACCACCGATGCCTGCTCCAAAAGCACCACCTTCAGCCGTAAGCGTTCCTGTCCCACTATCAGTTATAATTAATCTTGCACCAGCTAATACTTGTATACCTGCATAATTCAACCAACTTTTTAGTGTATTTTCACTGTTTTCCGCAAGTGTTAAAGTTACATTTGAAGTTCCTTGTATATCAAATGCACACGCATTATCGATAGCTGAAACATCAATATTTACGCCATCAAGTGTAATGTTATGTGTTCCGTTTATAACTGTAATTGTATTTTGTGTAACATTGCCTGAACCTATGATTGTTACATCGCCTGTGTAGGTATACCAAGTAGTATTATATACGCTATATTGAGTTGCACCTCCGTCTTCTCTTAAATAGATGTTATTTGAATTAATATTAATGATTGGAGAAATTCCAGTATTTTTAACATTATTATATGTTACAAGTCCGCCTTGAGTATTTGCAAAGAACGTTACTGGTGTTCCGCCTAAAGTAGTTCCTTGTTGTGAAATACCGTTAAATAGAACTCTGTATGACTTTGTGCTGTCAACACTGCTAAATGCTACCGAGCTATATGCAGTATCTGAAGTGTACTCAAACTCTACAACATTATTTACTTTTAGCTGTGTTGTTCCTGTTTGTGTAGTTTCATAATTAAGTGCAATAACGTTTGCAACAGTTTCGCCGTCTGGTGCTGTAATAATATTGTCGTTGTCGTCAATTGCTAAACCGTTACCTTTTGCTACTGCTGTTACTGTCGCATTATTACCAATAGATAGAGTTGCTCCAGCTGGTTTTGAGCCTACGCCATCAGGGATATAGTAACTACCACCGCCTATTGCTGATGGGTAGCTTAAATTACTAATTTCACTGTTTCCACCAATAGCTGTAACTACTGAACTTCCACTTATAGTTATAGTTCCGCCTGCTCCTTTATATCCACCGCCGATGCCTGATCCTCTATCGCCACCTGTAGCTGTAACTGTACCACCGCTTATGGTGATTTTTCCGCCTGCTCCTTCATCTCCACCGCCGATGCCTGCTCCATATCTGCCACCGTGAGCTTCAAGGCTTCCTACTACATCAGAGCCTGTTACCGTTTTGCTTTTAATTTCTACAGTTGCACCTGCTTGCACTTGTAGTCCTGCTTCATAATTTCCGCTTTTTAATATGTTTTCACTATTTTTTGCAAGTGTCAAAGTTACATCTGAAGTTCCTTGTATATCAAATGCACAAGTGTAATTAATATTCCCAACATCAATATTTACACCATTTAGTGTAATGTTATGTGTTCCGTTTATAACTGTAATTGTATTTTGTGTAGGTGTAGTTGTATCTGTACTTGTAATTGTTATATCGTCTACATAGTTGTACCAAGTAGAATTATCTGTGCTGTATTGAGTTAATCCGCTATCTTCTCTTAAATAGATATTATTTTCATCAACTTTAAGAGTAATACCTATTTCATTACGTTTAACATTATCGTATATTGTTAAATTTCCAGAGCTTGTAAATTCTGTTTTTGCAACTTTTTCTGCGTCTACTGTAATATCACCTTGTTGCACAACACCATTTGCAACAACACTGTATGTTTTTGTGCTGTCTATTTTGGTAAACGCTACCGAGCCATATGCAGTTTCTGAAGTGTATTCAAACTCTACAACATCATTTGCTTTTAGCTGTGTTGTTCCTGTTTGTGGAGTTGCGTAATTAAGCTGTATAATATTTGCAACTGTTTCGCCATCTGGTGCTGAAATAACACCTTTATTATGAATTGCTAAACCGTCACCCATTGCTACTGCTGTTACTTTTGCATTACTACCAATAGATAGAATTGCTCCATCTGGCTTTGAAGATCCGCCACTTGAAATATAGAAACTACCACTGCCTATAGCTGATGGGTAGCTGTAATTACTATTGTCTGATTTTCCACCAAAAGCTGTAACTACTGAATTTCCGCTTATAGTGATAGTTCCGCCTGCTCCATTATAGCCACCGCCGATGCCTGCTCCAAATTCGCCTCCTGTAGCTACAACTGAGCCTCCGCTTATAGTGATTTCTCCGCCTGCTCCATGAACACCACCGCCGATGCCTGCTCCATATTGACCACCTGTAGCTGTAACGTTTGCTGTTCCGCTTATAGTGATATCTTCGCCTGCTCCTTTATAGCCACCGCCGATGCCTGCTCCATATTGACGACCTGTAGCTATAACTATGCCACCACTTATAGTGATATTTCCGCCTGTTCCACTAGTGCCACCGCCGATACCTGCTCCATCATTGCCACCTGTAGCTGTTAAACTTCCTACTAAATCTTGTCCTGTTACTTCTTCGCTTTTAATTTCTACCGTTGCACCTGTTTGCACTTGCAGTCCTGCTTTAGTGTATCCGCTTTTAAGTATATTTTCACTATTTTTTGCAAGTGTTAAGTTTACGTTTGAAGTGCCTTGTATATCAAATGCACACACATTTGGATTACCTGAAACATCAATACTTACGCCATCAAGTATAATGTTATGTGTACCGCTTATAACTGTAATTGTATTTGTAGTAGTTGTACCAATAATTGTTATATCGCCTACATAGTTACACCATTCATTATCATAGTTGTATAATTTGTTTTCGCCTTCTTGTTTTAATGTTATACTACTTTGATTGATATCTAATGTAATATCTTTTTCTATCGCTTTAACATCATTATAAGTTTTTAAACCGCTTTCATTTGCAAGGTCAAGTTTATATGAATTACCTATTTTTCCTTGTTGTAAAATTTCGTTTGTATAAACTTTATATGTTTTTGTGCTGTCTATTTTACTAAACGCTACCGAGCCATATATAGTATCTGAAGTGTACTCAAACTCTACAACATCATTTGATTTTAACTGCGTTGTGCCTGTTTGTGGAGTTTGATAATTAAGTGCAATAACGTTTGCTACTGTTTCGCCGTCTGGTGCTGTGATAATATTGTCGCTGTCGTCAATTGCTAAACCGTCACCTTTTGCTACTGCTGTTACTGTTACATCACTACCAATAGATAGTGTTGCTCCAGCTGGTTTTGTTCCCAAATCTGTATTATAGCTACCGACACCAATTGCTGATGGATAGCTGTAGCTACTATTAAATCTGTTTCCACCGAGAGCTGTAACTATTGAATTTCCGCTTATAGTGATATTTCCACCTGCTCCATCATCGCCACCACCGATGCCTGCTCCGTCTATGCCACCTTTAGCTGTAACTTTTGCATTATCGCTTATAGTGATATTTCCGCCTGCTCCATTATAGCCACCGCCGATGCCAGATCCATTAGAGCCACCTTTAGCTGTAACGTTTGCCCCACCGCTTATGGTGATATTTCCGCCATTTCCATATTGGCCACCGCCGATGCCTGCTCCATTATCGCCACCTGTAGCTGTAACTGTACCACTGCTTATAGTGATATTACCGCCTGCTCCATCATCGCCACCACCGATGCCTGCTCCAAGAAAGCCACCGTGAGCTTCAAGGTTTCCTTCTTCTTCTCCATCTGTTACGGTATCGCTTTTAATCTCTACTGTTGCATCTGTTTGCACTTGTAGACCCGCTTTTGAACTTCCGCTTTTTAGTATATTTTCACTATTTTTTGCAAGTATTAAAGTTACATTTGAAGTACCTTGTATATCAAACGCACACACATTTGGATTACGTGAAACATCAATACTTACGCCATCAAGTGTAATGTTATGTGTTCCGCTTATAACTGTAATTGTATTTTGAGCAGTTGTACCAATAATTGTTATATCGCCTGTGTATGTATGCCAATTATTATTGTCTACACTATATTGTTTGTCTTCTCCCACTTGTTGTAGATAGATGCTGCTTATATTTACGTCAAATGTTGGATCTGTACTACTAGCTTTAACATTTGTATAAGTTTTTAAGTTTTCTGCATTTTCAAAAACCTTGTCAGTTGTTGTGCTACCACTTATATGGTCGCCTTGTTGTGGAATACCATTAACAAAAACTTTGTATGTTTTTTTGCTGTCTATTTTACTAAACGCTACCGAGCCGTATGTAGTGCTTGAAGTGTACTCAAACTCCAAAGCATCATTTACTTTTAACTCTGTTTTACCTGTTAGTGGGCTTGCGTAATTAAGCTGGATAATATTTGCAATTTGTTCTCCGTTTGGAGTTTCGATAGAATTGTTATTGTCATGAATTGCTAAATTACCCATCGCTACTGCTGTAACTGTAGCATTGTTGCCGATAGATAGTGTTGCTCCTTGTGGTTGTGTAGTAATGTAACCACCACCGCCTATTGCTGATGGGTAGCTGTAATCACTATCATATCTACTTCCACCGAAAGCTTCCACTGTTGAACTTCCGCTTATAGTGATATTTCCGCCTTTTCCATATTCACCACCGCCGATGCCTGCTCCATCTCTACCACCTCTAGCGTTGACTGTACCACTGCTTACCTCGATATTTCCGCCTGTTCCATAAATGCCACCGCCGATGCCTGCTCCATTTTCGCCACCTGTAGCGTTGACTGTACCACCGCTTATAGTGATATTTCCACCTGCTCCATCATATCCACCGCCGATGCCTGCTCCATTTTTGCCACCTGTAGCGTTGACTGTACCACCGCTTATAGTGATATTTCCACCTGCTCCATCATATCCACCGCCGATGCCTGCTCCACCAGAGCCACCTGTAGCTGTTAATTTTCCGTCTAAATCTTCTCCTGTTACTTCTTCGCTTTTAATTTCTACTGTTGCACCTGCTTGCACTTGTAGTCCTGCTCTTCTATTTCCGCTTTTTAGCGTATTTGTGCTATTATTTGCAAGTGTTAAAGTTACATTTGAATTACCTTGTATATCAAATGCACACACATTACTGTCATCTGCAACATCAATATTTACACCATCAAGTGTAACGTTATGTGTTCCACTTAGTACTGTAACTGTATTTGTGGTAGCTGTACCTGTGCCAATAATTGTTAAATTGCCTGTATAGCTATACCAAGTAGTATTATCTACGCTATATTGAGTTACATTTTCAAAATTTTTCAAATAAATACTGCTAGAATTTATGTTTAACGTTGGATCTACTTCCAATTCAATCTCTTTAACTTCATTATATGTAGTTAAATTTTCTACACTTGAAAAGGCTGTTACTACTTCACCACCTACTACACCCTGTTGTGGAATATTATTAGTAGATACTTGATATTTTTTACCGCTTTCAACTGAACTAAATGCTATTACTTTATATTCATTTGTAGAATCATACTCAAACTTAATTTCACTATCTGCAAATAACTGTGTTTTGCCTGTTTGTGAATTTTCATAATTTAGCTCCATAATATTTGCAATAGTTTCGCCAGTTGGTGCTGTAATATCTCCCTTATTGTGAAATGTTAAACCGTCGCCCATAGCTACTGCTGTTACTTTCGCTGTGTTGCCTATAGACATAATTGCTCCATCTCGTCTTGAACTAACCGAAAGATTGTTACTACCACTACCTATTGCACATGGGTAACGATATTCAACGTTACCTCTAACACCAGCAATAGCTGTAACTTGTGTTGTTCCACTTATAGAGATAGTACCGCCTGCACCATTAAATCCACCACCGATACCTGCTCCATTACTGCCACCTTTAGCCTCTACCTGTGCATTATCACTTATGGTGACATTTCCGCCTGAAGCATGAACACCACCACCAATTCCTGATGCACTACTACCACCATAAGCTTTAACTTTTGCATTACCGCTTATAACAACATTTCCACCTGTACCGCTATAACCACCGCCAATACCAGTCGCTGAGTTTCCGCCTTGAGCTGTTACTTGTGCATTACCGCTTATAGTAATATTTTCACCGTCACCGTTAAAACCACCGCCGATGCCTGCTCCATATAATCCGCCTTCAGCTATTATTTGTGCATTACCGTTTATAGTGATAGTACCGCCTGTTGCTCCATGACTACCACCGCCGATACCTGATCCCCTCGTACCCATAGCTGTAACTACACCACTACTTATTGTAATGTTTCCGCCTGATTTTTCATAGCTACCGCCTATACCTGCTCCATAATAGCCACCTGTAGTTGTAAGGGTTCCTGTATTTTCGCCGTCTGTTATTTCTTCGCTTTTTATTAATAAAGTTGCAGTATTTATTCCATCATTCTGCACTTGTAGTCCTGCTTTATTTTTACCGCTTTTTAGCGTGTTTTCACTATTTTTTGCAAGTGTTAAAGTTACGTTTGAAGTACCTTGTATAGCAAACGCACACTCACCATCAGTTTGAGTATCACCAGTACTTGATACATCAATATTCACACCATCAAGTGTGATATTATGTGTTCCACTTTCTACTACAATAATATTTTGTGTAACTTCTACATTTCCTGTTACTGTATTTTTACTTGTAATTTTTACAGATCCTGTGTAACTTGTCCATGCTCCAGTACCTACTTTATACTGAGTAGAACTTCCGTCATATTTAAACGCAATACCACCATTTAAAATATTAAGTTCTACAACATTTTGATTGCCTGTACTTTGCACCTCTTGCTTTTGAGGTTGTGTAGGTTTTGTCACATTTTCCGTTGGTTCTTGAGTTGCCACTTGTGTTGGCTCCTCAGTTACTATTTCTGTTGGTTCTTCTGAAGGTGTTTCCTGCGTTGCCTCTTGTGTTGGCAACTGAATTTCTTCACCATTTGAATTGTAAATATTAACTTGTGCATCTGGTGATATTGTAATATTATCACCAAATCCTGTTTCCGCTGATACCACAATAATGTTAGATGTCACCATTAATAGCACAACTAACGATATTGCCAGCATTCGCTTAAATACATTTGTCTTTTTCATAAACACGCCCACTTTCTTTACAGCAATTTTTATGTATATTATATCATAAATATAAGAGTTTTGCAATGCTGATTTATATTTTTACAATTTTACATAACAACAAAAAAGCAGATTATTCATCATGTAACTTACAATAACAAATTAAACAGTACTTTGAAAATTGCCATTATACAAAAGTCAACTATTAGTTGTCTTAGCAAAAGACCTTAATCAACCATTGGTTGACTTATACATATTGATTATTTTGTTTTAAAGTGCAATAATATATTAAGTAAGTAAGAAGAAAGAGGGTAAAAAATGGACAATATATTTGTAGGCAAAAAACTTGCAGAACTCAGAAAGTTAAAAGGTAGAACACAATGCGATGTTGCTAAGCATTTTAACATAAGCAAACAAGCGGTATCAAAGTGGGAGAACGGTAATTCGATGCCAGATGTTTTACTACTACCTGAGCTTGCTAAATACTTCGGTGTTTCAATTGATTACTTTTTTGATAATCAAACTTCTAATGATAAAAAACAAGTCCTAAACAAAGAAAAAGTTATTATCTCTATAAATAATTTAACGAAGTCTTACGATAAAAACACTCCAGTTTTGAAAAATATTAACTTAGATTTATACGATGGACTTAGCACAGCTATTATGGGACCGTCAGGTTGCGGTAAAACTACTTTAGTAAACTGCATATCAGGGCTTGAGTCAATTACAAGTGGAAGTGTTACTGTTTTAGGACAAGAAATAAGTCGTCTAAAAGAACCAAAACTCACTGTATTCAGAAGAAAGAATACAAGTTATATATTTCAGCAATACAATCTAATTGATGTTTTGAATGTAGTTGAGAACATAAAACTCCCTTATAAAACTTCAGGTGAGAGAATTGACAAAAACAGGCTAAAAGATTTAATTTTTAAATTAGGACTTAGCGGAAAAGAAAAAATGATGCCTTCAAAACTTTCAGGCGGACAGCAACAAAGAGTTGCAATAGCACGTGCTTTACTTGGAAAAAATAAAATAATTTTCGCCGACGAGCCAACAGGTGCATTAGACCTTAAAACAGGTGGCGAAGTGCTTAAGTTGCTTTTAACGGCGTGTAAAGAGTTTAACTCTCCTGCTATTATCATAACCCACGACAGCAAAGTAGCTTCAAAATGTGACATTGTACATTTTGTTGCTGACGGCAAAATTGTTAAAACTTTAGAACGTGCCACTTCTACTGAAATTTCCTCAGTTATGGAAAGGCTTGGTGAATATGTTTAAGTTGACATTCGCTGATATAAGAAAAAATTTAAAACTGTTCTTTGGCACTTTTATAGCTATTATGGTAACATCTGCAATTATAACCGCCTGTTTAAATTTGGTGTTTTCTGCTATTGCAAATTTCAATAATGGAGAAAGATTTAGTAATGTTGATTTAGTTTTAACTGCAAATAATCAAATTGAAATTAAAAGTGTTGATGATGACGGAGATATAGATGTTGAAAATGAAAAAATAAATGGTCGAATTCCTATAACTGATGAGCAAATTGAAGAGCTAAAGTTAAAATACAATATTATAACAGACTACACATTTTACATTGAGGCAAGTAATGTAACAAGCCAAAAACTTGCTGGTCACAATATATCGTCACTTGGTTTAACAGGCTTTAACTTATTAGGGAGTGAGCCGAGTGTTAATCAAGTTGTAATAGATGAAAATCTTGCAAAGACGAACAATTTAAAAATTGGAAATGTTATTGGAATTTATAGCAATTCTAATGCTTATGATTATGAAATAAGCGGTATTGTTTCTAGTACAGGTGCAGAAGATTATAAACTACAAAATTATATATTTTTTAACAACGAAGTCGCAAAATCGAATGCCAAAGGCTGTCAAAGCGTAGCAATTGTTGATAAAAATATAGTTTCAGATACAATAGACACAGATAAATTTAATGTTTATATGGGTGCAGATACGAGCAAAGCAGAACAAAACTCTATAATATCAAATGATATTTCATTAATGGTTATATTTATAACTATGGGTTCGGTGTGCTTAGTTATAAGTTTATTTGTTATAAGCGGAACAATGCAATTTTCTATAAAAAACCGATATCGTACACTTGCACAACTTCGTGTAATTGGACTTAAAAAGTCACAAATCACAGCAATATTATCGTGGCAAACGGTTATAATTTCACTTTTAGGAGCAAGTTTTGGTGCAATACTATCAATATTTCTTGCAGATTATATTACTACACTATATTTCGATATGGGCATAGTGTCTGCTGATTTTATTGCAACATTTTCACCTTTTTGGGCTATGGTAGTAATTCTTGTAATAACACTACTGTGTGTATTTACAACCAATATAACTGCAAGCAAACCGCTGTCTATACCGCCTGCAACTGCAATAAAAAATGAGGGCGACGTAATTAGGAAAACATCACTATGGGTTATTTTGTTAGGAATTGTTTTTGTATTAGGAGGTATTGCAATTTTAGTATTTACACCAATGACACAAGGTATTGGCATAGGTATGGTATTTTGTGCAAGCACTGTTTTTCTTGCCGGTGCAATTTGCTTAATGCCTTTGATAGTGCGATTTTTTAATGTTATTTTATCAATAACTGTAAGGAGAGCTTCAAAAAGTTTGGGTCAAGTCGCCTATGGAAATGTAAAAATGAAAGCTTCAAAATTTGCTGTTGCCTCTGTTTCTATTGCAATTATGATGTCAATGGGCAGTGTTATGGTGCTTAGCAATGACATATACATTG
>CAYJFG010000006.1:27707-31990 GCA_964369305.1 uncultured Eubacteriales bacterium | reverse complement strand
TCTTGAACGGCTATAAAACCATGTTGTTTTTGTTTCAAGTGTTCTTTTTAGTGATTCACTATTCATATAAGCAAGCATTAAAACATCTTTTGTTTTAAAATCTTGAACTATTGTAGGTATTAATTCGCCTTTATTAAATAAATCGTTTAAATCAAATTTTGTTGCTACTTGCTCGCTTTTCCCTGCAAGTATCCCAATTTCTATAGCGTCGCTTAATTCTAAATCACCAGTATATAAAGCTTTCCCAACTATTGTACCGTATATATTTAGTTTAGCTAAATTAATGATGTCTTTTAAATTTGCAACACCACCACTTGCTATAATTTTACAACTTACTGAGTTTTGTAGCTCATCTAGTTGTGTTAGGTTTGGACCTGATAACATACCATCTTTTGATATATCTGTAAAGATAATAGTTTTTACTCCTATTTCTTCCATTTGTTTTGCTAAATCTATGTAATTAACTTCGCTGTTATCAAGCCAACCTTCAGCACATACCATTTCATCTTTTGCATCTATTCCTACAGCTATTTTATCACCATATTTTTTAACAGCTTCTTTTACAAATTCTGGATTTTTAACAGCCGCTGAACCTAAAATAACTCTACTAATTCCATTTTCTATATAGAAGTCCACAGTTTCAATATCTCTGATACCGCCACCTACTTCTATGTTAAGAGCTGTTTCTTTTCTTATATTTAAAATTATATCTTCATTTACTTTTTTACCGTCTTTTGCTCCGTCTAAATCTACAATATGTATCCACTTAGAGCCTGCACTATAAAAATTTTTAGCCGTTGTTACTGGGTCATCTGCTACAATATGTGCAGTTTCATAGTCACCCATAAAAAGTCTTACACAATTACCATCTTTTAAATCAATAGCTGGTATTACTAACATATATATACACTCCTAAAATTATAATTAATCTAAACAACCTTTAGTTGATAAAGGTTTCGCCACATTACTTACTGTTACAGCTTCTTTTAGTGCGTGAGAAACTGCCTTGAACATTGCTTCCGCTATATGATGGCTATTACTGCCATACATTTTATTTATATGTAAAGTGACTTTTGAATTAAATGCAAAAGCCCTAAAAAATTCTTCAACCATGCAGTAGTCAAAATTCAAAGATGTACTTTGAGGGAAATCACCATTAAAAACTAGAAAAGGTCTGCCTGATATATCTATACTTGCAAAGGCTAAAGTTTCGTCCATTGGAATATAAAAAGTTCCATAGCGTTTTATACCTGACTTGCTTTCTAAAATTTGATTTAAGACTTGTCCGAGTACAATCCCTGTATCTTCAATTGTATGGTGACAATCAACGTGTAAATCGCCGTCAACTTTAACAGTTAGACCAAAATTACCATGAACTGCAAACGCTTCAAGCATATGATCAAAAAAGCCTATACCTGTTTCAATAGAAATATCTCCGCCATCTAAATCCCAATAAATGAAAATTTGAGTTTCTTTAGTTTTTCTTTCAATACTACCACTTCGCATTATATTATACTCCTAAATTTTAAAAAGATATGATTTTAGATGATTTATTAAAATTTCGTTTTCTTCGCTTTTTCCAGCTGTTATTCTAATATAATCACCCATATATCTTATTGAGATATCGTTATCAAGTAAATAATCATAAATACACTTACTATATGGTGTTTTAATAAAGATAAAGTTGCTTGTCCCCTCAATAACTTCTATCTTGTTTGGATACTTACTTTCGATTTCTTTAATACTATTATAAAGCGTTTGGCGTAAATTTACAATATAATTTTTTAAATCTAGCAAATATTTTTTATTTTGATAAATATATGTTCCTATTTCCTGGGAAATTGTGTTTACATTATATGGCGACTTAACACTTTTTATAGCATTACTTATTTTTTCACAAGCTACTGCAAAACCAAGTCTTAGGCTTGCAAGTCCAACAGCTTTTGATGCCGTTCTAAGTATTATAAGATTGTCATATTTTTGTATTTCAGCTAATAAAGTTTCATTCCAAAAGTCCATATAAGCTTCATCTAATATAACTAAAGCATTTACATTGTTGATTAATTTAACAATATCATCTTTTGACATTGTTTTTGATGTTGGGTTACATGGGTTTGAAAAAATAACGGCTTTCGCATTATTTTCGTTTACACATTTAATTAAATTATCTATATCAATATTTAAATCTATTTTTTTATCAAATGTAATACACTCTATTTCAAAAATATTTGCATAAAAGTTATACATAGAAAAGTCTTTTTCACAAACTACTAATTTATCATTTTTCATTAAAAAAGCACTTAATATAACTGATATTAATTCATCTGAGCCGTTGCCAGCTGTTACTAGTGTGTAATCTATATCATAAAATTTTGCAAAAGCTTTGCAAAGTTTATTTGCGGTTGGGTCTGGATATCTGTTAAAGTCTATGTTTTTTACAATAGATGTAATATCTTCAAGCATATTGCAAGGTAACTCAAAAGCAGACTCATTAGCATCAAGTCTTACTTTATAGCCCCCACTTGAATGTGTGTACGGCTGTAAATTACATATTTTTTCATTTAAATTGTACATTCATTAACTCCTTTATTCAAAACGCACTTTAATTGCATTTGCGTGAGCTGTTAAGCCTTCAGTATCTGCAAATTTAACAATGTGAGATGACGCTTCTTTTAAAGCACTTTCAGTGTAATATATATAACTTGATTTTTTTATAAAGCTATCTACAGATAACGGCGAGAAAAATCTAGCTGTACCACTAGTAGGTAGTACGTGGTTAGGTCCTGCGTAATAGTCGCCAAGTGGCTCTGGAGAATATTTACCTAAAAATAGCGAACCTGTATTATGCAACTTCCCTATATACTCCATTGGATTTTCTGTGCAAACTTCTAGATGTTCTGGAGCAAGTGAGTTTGCAAGTTCAACTGCTTTTTCTAAATTTTCACATATAATAATAGCACCATAATTTTTAAGCGACTTAATTATTATATCTTTTCTTGATAGGTTTTCTACTTGTCTATTTATTTCTTTTATAGTTTCATCAGCAATTTTTTCGCTATCAGTAAGCAAAATTGATGATGCAAGTGTATCATGTTCTGCTTGTGACATTAAGTCAGCGGCTAAACATTTTGGACACGCTTTACTATCTGCAATTACTAAAATTTCGCTAGGCCCTGCTATCATGTCTATATCAACAACACCATAAAGAAGTTTTTTTGCTGTTGCAACAAATATATTTCCAGGCCCTACAATTTTATCTACTTTTGGTACTGTTTGTGTTCCATAAGCAAGGGCTGCTACTGCTTGAGCACCACCCATTAAAAAAATTCTGTCAACGCCTGCAAGTTTTGCCGCTGCTAATATATCTTTATTAGGTTTACCGTCTTTTTGTGGTGGTGTAACCATAATAATTTCGCCTACACCTGCAATTTTTGCTGGTATTGCGTTCATCAAAACTGATGATGGATATGCAGCCGTTCCACCTGGAACGTATAAACCTACTTTATGTAAACCTCTAATCCTCTGCCCCATTATAACACCATTTTCGTTTGTTGTTATAAAGCTTTGTTGAATTTGTTTTTTATGGAAATCTTCAATATTTTTTGCTGATTTTTCTAAAGCTTCTAAATAATCGTTATCACACTCTTTAATAAGATCGTCTATTTCCTCTTTTGAAATTTCTATAGCATCAGGTGCTACACCATCAAATTTTTCTGTATATTCTTTAACGGCTTTATCACCATATTTTTTAACTTTTTCTATAATTTCACTTACTATAACAGTTACGTCTTTGTCGTTATTTTCGTTTCTTCTTTCAACTTCTTTTAAAAAGTCGTATTCATCTTTTCCATTAGCTATTACTTTTGTAATCATCATTTATCACCTTGTTTTATTGTTTTTTCAATGTTAAATACAAGTTTTTCTATTTCATCTTTACGCATTTTAAGGCTTGCTATATTTGCTATTAATCTTGCTGAAATTTTTGTTATATCTTCAAAAACCTCAAGTCCGTTTTCTTTTAATGTTGAGCCTGTTTCTACAATATCTACAATTGCGTCTGAAAGCTCTAACAGTGGTGCAAGTTCAACGCTACCCTCTATTTTTATATATCTTATGTCAAGACCTTTATTTTCAAAAAACTTTTTAGCAACATTTGGATATTTTGTAGCAATAGTTTTTACATTATAACCTGAATAAAAATCCTCGCCTTTTTTTCCAGCAACTGCAAATTTGCATTTTCCAAAACCTAAATCTAAAAGCTCAAAAAATTCCGAGCCATTTTA
>CAYJFG010000006.1:26183-27697 GCA_964369305.1 uncultured Eubacteriales bacterium | reverse complement strand
AACACCTAAATCGCAAACGCCATGTTCTACATATGTAATTACATCAACGGCTTTTGCAAGTACTACTTCAATTTCTCCATTATTTATAGGTAAAATCAAACGTCTACCTTTATTTATCACTTCATCGCAATTATAACTCATGCTTTGAAATAATTTTATTGTATCTTTTTCTAAACGCCCTTTTGTAAGTGCAATTCTTAAAGGTTTCATTCTCTTTTTTCCTCTCAAAACTTGATTATTTCAACATCATTTGACACAATGCAAACAGATTTTATATTATTGTCTTTTGCATAAGATATTGCTTCTTCTCGGCTCTCTTGCACACTATACTCACAAGATACAGAGTTTTGCTCATATTCTTCTATTTTTTTCATAGCCTTAACTTCAAAGCCACTTTCACCGTAAACTAAAACTTCTTTATCATCATTTTTTGTTACAATCCCTTTTTGAAGTAAACTTTTAGATAAAATATCAACATTTATACCAAAGCCTGCCGCTGGCATAGATACATCAAATCTATTAAATAAATTATCATATCTACCGCCATTTAGCACCATATCGCCACTATTTTCTATAAAAGCACTAAATATAATATCGCTGTAGTAGTCATTTCTTTGCACAAGCCCTAAGTCAATCATAAAATTGCTACTCGGATAAAGTGTAGATAGAGATGTAAAAATCTCTTTTAAAGAATTTAAAGCACTTTCTGCTTTAGTATCTTTGAAAATTTCAAAAGCCTCTTCAAAAACTTCTTGTCCACCAAATAAGCGAGGTAATTTTTTCATATCTTCAACTGCTTTACTAGGTGTTAGATTTTCAAGAATATAATTAAGTTCACTGTAATTTTTTGATTCTATAGAAACACGTAATTCTTCTACAATTTCGTCGCTTACATCAAGTTCAGATGCTATTACTTTAAAGAATATTGCGTTGCCAATCTCTAATCTAAAATCTTTTGAAATTTCTTTCATACATTCAATTGCAGTAACTAAAACTTCTAAATCTGCTCTTTTACCACTTACACCAATTAACTCAATACCTGCTTGGTTTACTTCATGGCTTTTACCTGTAAGTGAAGAAATGTTTCTATATACTGGTTGGTCGTAGTATAACCTAATTGGCAAATTTTCGTTTTTAAGTCTAGTTGAGACCATTCGAGCAATTGGAAGTGTAGAGTCTGCACGAACTGCAAGTAATCTACCGTGGTTATCTGTTAATTTATACATATCTTGTTGATGGATACCGCTACCATCAAAAGAGAATAAATCAAAAAATTCTAAAGTTGGCGTAATAACTTGATTATACCCCTTTTTTTCAAAAACATTTTTTAAAATGGTTCCTACAATATTTTTTGCTGTACATTCTTCAAAAAGTAAATCTCTTATACCCTCTGGTGTTATTTTAAAATTATTATTCATAATAAACCTCAATTCGCTTTAGTGTGCTACTATAATAACACAATGAATTATCAAAGTCAATCTCTTTATTTCTTCTTTTTGTTTTTTCTATTAACT
>CAYJFG010000006.1:25671-26173 GCA_964369305.1 uncultured Eubacteriales bacterium | reverse complement strand
TAACTTTCATTTTAAACTTTTTAACTGAACTAAATGCTTTTTTTTCGTTTATTCTAGGGTCAACAGGCATTTGCTGTTTTACAATATCGTCTTCTGGCATTTCTTCAAATTCAAGTGATAGACGTTTCTTTTTTAAACGTGTATTTACGATCCTTGACAGTAATACATACATAACAGAGAATACAGGAACAGCTAAAAGGATACCAACAAAGCCAAATAGTCCACTACCTATAATTACACTTGACATTATCCAGAAACCAGAAATTCCTATTGAGTTTCCTAAAATTTTAGGTCCTATAATATTACCATCTATTTGTTGTAGTATTAATATAAATATTGTAAACCATAACGCATCTAGTGGATTTACAATTAAAAGTATAAACACACTTGGTACTGCACCAAATATTGGTCCAAATACTGGTATAATATTTGTAACACCAATTATAACACTGATAAGTAATGCATATTCAATACCTAAGATTGACATACCAATGAAACAAAG
>CAYJFG010000006.1:12396-25615 GCA_964369305.1 uncultured Eubacteriales bacterium | reverse complement strand
AACTGTTTTTTTATGGAAAATAACGTAAATTATTTTTTTAAGTTGTGATATTAATTTTTCTTTACAACCCATTATATAAATTGAAACTACAAAGCCTAAACCTATATTCATTAGTGTTATTGTTGTGCTTTTTGTAATATCCCACACACTTGGAGCAAACGCTTGAAGAAAATCTGTTATTAATCTACTAAGCGAAATACCTGCTACTTGTACAACTAGTTGATTAAAGAAAGCAAAAATATCATTATCTCGTGTTAATTCAATATTGAAAAATCTTTTAAAATTTTCAATTAAGAAAGTTTGGAAACTTTGCATATAATATGAAAAGTTTGAAATTAAACTGTTAAAACTTTCAGTAACTAAAGGAACAAGTATCACAAATACAAATGCAATTGCACCTAACACAACAATGTAAGATACTGTTAATGCTAACGGTTTTCGTGTAGCTTGTAAAAATTTTCCTTTAGTTTTTAGCCCTTTAAATGCTCTTTCGCTAAAAAACATATATGGCATATTGATTAAAAATGCTATTATAAAACCAATTGTGAATGGTGTCATTACTCCAACTACTAACATAACAATATTCCATATATCTTGGAACCTTATTATCGCAAGCACAAGTAGTATTGTAAATGTAATTAGCAACATAATTTTTTTCATAGTTCTTTTATCCATTTTTGCACCTCTTTAAAATAATGATATTTGATTAGTTAGCGGTAAATCTTTTAAAACACCCATTTTTGTAAGCGTTTCTAGTACTGTTTTAGAAATTTTTGTTTTCATCTGTAAATCTTCAACAGATATGTATTTATATTTTTGTCCACATTCCTCTAGGTTTTCGGCAACAGTCATACCTATACCATCAATTGAGCAAAACGGAAGTCTTATTTTATCATCTTCAACTACAAATTCTTTCGCTTTTGATTTTTGTAAATCAATAGGTAATATGTTAATATTCCTTGCGAGCATTTCATTTATAATTTGATAATGTAGTAAGTCTGATTTTTCTTTAGTCGTTAATGTTTTAAAATTTTGGTTTAAGTTTTGCATTTTATTAAAAACAGCTTCTCTACCTTGCAGTGCAAGTTGTGCGTTAAAATCTTCTGGATACGCCGTAAAATATGCTGAGTAATATGCAACTGGTCTATGAACTTTATACCAACCAAGCCTTAAAGCTGCTATCATGTAAGCCGCCGCATGAGCTTTTGGGAACATATATTTAATTTTTTTACATGACTCAATATACCATTTTGGCACATTGTGTTCTTTCATAGCATTTAAATGTTCCTCTGTTAGTAATTTTGAAGATAAACCTTTTCTTACTATCTCCATAATTTTAAAAGCCATTTTAGGGTCAAGACCTTTATGAATTAAGTAAGTCATAATGCTATCCCTAGTTCCTATAACATCATCAATTTTACAAGTTTTATTTTTTATTAAGTCTTGTGCATTTCCATTCCATACATCTGTACCATGTGAAAGCCCAGATATTTGAAGTAACGCTGAAAATGTTTTAGGTTGAGCTTCTACAAGCATCTGCCTTACAAAGCCTGTTCCAAGTTCTGGTAGTGAGTACGTACCTGTAGTTGAGCCTATTTCCTCTGGTGTAACTCCTAGTGCGTCAGTAGATGTAAACAAAGTCATTACTTTTTCATCACTCATTGAAACATCAGTTACTTTTATTCCTGTATTTTTTTCAAGATACTTATAAATAGTTGGAACAGCATGGCCGAGTTCGTCAAGTTTACAAATTGTATCATGTATTGAGTGGAAGTCAAAGTGTGTAGTTATATTATCTGACTTTTGGTCGTTTGCTGGTCGTTGCACTGGGCAAAAATCGTATATTTCATTTGTTTTTGGTACTACAACCATTCCTCCAGGGTGTTGCCCTGTTGTTCTTCTTACATCCGTACAACCATTTGCAAGCCTTGTAATTTCTATTGGCGATATATACATTCCTTTTCCTTCTGCATATTTTTTAACAAACATCTCCGCAGTTTTTTTGGCAACTGTTGATATAGTCCCTGCTTTAAATACATTATCTTTACCAAATAACTTTTCTGTATACCTATGTGCATAAGATTGATATTCGCTACTAAAGTTTAAGTCTATATCAGGTGTTTTATCGCCGTCAAAACCTAGGAAAGTTTCAAATGGTATTTCGTGACCATCTCTATCGTACGGTGTGCCACATTCTGGGCAGTCTTTTTGCGGTAAGTCAAAGCCTGAACCTATTTCGCCTTTTGTGAAAAACTCACTATTTTTACATTTTGGGCATATATAGTGCGGACAAAGCGGATTAACTTCTGAAATACCAGAAATTGTAGCTACAAACGATGAACCAACACTACCTCTTGAGCCTACTAAATAGCCGTGAGCTTCACTATCTGCAACAAGTTTTTGAGCTGTCATATATAAAACTGAAAATCCATGTTTTATAATAGATGTAAGCTCTCTTTCTAGTCTTTCTTTAACTACAGGAGGTAAGTTTTCTCCGTATTTTTCTTTTGCTCTAGCCCATGTAATTTCTTCTAACTGTTCTTTTGCACCGTCAATATGCGGTGGGAATACTCCTTTTGGTATTGGTCTTACACTTTCTACCATGTCGGCAATTAAGTTTGTATTTGTAACTACAACTTCGTATGCCTTATCTTTCCCTAAATATTCAAACTCTTTTAACATCTCAGCAGTAGTTCTTAAATATAGTGGTGCTTGATTGTCAAAGTCTTTGTAACCTTGATACGCCATCAATATTTTTCTATATTCGCCATGATGAGGATCTAAAAAGTGTACGTCACACGTTGCGACGACTGGTATATTTAGTTTTTCGCCTAACTGAACTATCTTTATATTATGCTCTCTTAACTCTTTTTCATCTTTTACAATATTATTTCTTATCATAAATTCATTATTACCTACTGGTTGAATTTCTAAATAATCGTAAAAAGACGCTATTTCTTCAAGTTCATTATCGTTTGCACCTTTTGTAATTGCTCTATATAATTCTCCAGCTTCGCAAGCACTACCAATAATTAAACCTTCCCTATGTTTTATAAGTTCAGTTTTAGTAATTCGTGGTTTTCTATAAAAATATTCTAAATGTGACTTTGAAATTAATTTATATAAATTTTTAAGCCCTTGCTGATTTTTTACAAGCAGTATTTGATGATATGTGTTAAGTTTTTTAAAGTCGTTCCCTTTTATTTTTGAGTTAATCTCTGATATATTTCTTATCCCTAAATTATTCCACATCTTTTGCATTAAAATATTATATATTTTTGCAAGCATCAACGCATCTTCATGTGCTTTGTGATGTTCAAATTTACCTAGTTTTAGATACTTTACTACTGTACTTAATTTACAGTTCGATATATCTTTTAAAAGCTCACGGCATATTACTACTGTATCAATTGACGTAAAATTACATTCAATATTATTTTTTTTAGCACAACTATTTATAAAACTCATGTCAAACGATGCATTATGTGCTACTAAAACAGCATTATTGCTATCGCAAAACTCAATAAACATTTCTAATGCTTCTTTTTGACTTGGTGCGTTTTTAACATCATCGTCAGTTATCCCTGTAAGTTGTGTAATATTATATGGTATTGGCTTTTCTGGGTTTACATATGTGTTAAAACTATCGTGTATTTGCCCATTTTTAACCCTAACGGCTGCAATTTGTGTTATTGCCTCTTTTTTACTGTTTAGACCTGTAGTTTCTAAATCAAAGCAAATACATTCGCCATCAATCGACATATCACTTTTACCTGTTACTACGCTTTCAAGGTCGTTTGCAAAGTACGCTTCCGTTCCATATATAACCTTAAATTGATTTTCAGGGTTTTCACTATTTATTTTTTCAACTGCACTCATTGCATCTGGGAACGCCTGAGCTACTCCATGGTCAGTAATAGCTATTGCTTTATGTCCCCATTCATACGCTTTATTTATAACTTCTTTTACATCTACTAAACCGTCCATGCTTGACATTTTGGTATGCAAATGCAATTCAACACGCTTTTTAACGGCGTTATCTACAGTTTTTACTTTTTTTGCAGTTCCAATACATTTAGCAGATATACACATATCTTTTAAAAATGGATCATATTCATATTTTCCGTTTACTACTATTGTTTTACCATTTTTAATTTCGCTTAGAACTTCGCAATTTTCCGCTTTATCGAAAACTTTTACAACAATTGAACTTGTATAATCTGTAATTTGATATGTTATTATATGTCTATTCGTTTTTGTAACTTTAGTATCAATATTAAAAATGTCGCCCCAAACAGTTACATTTTGATTGTCTGGCGTTAGTGATTGAATAGTAGTAGGTTTATCTCTTAAAACTTTACCATAAAGCGGTTTAATTGTACTATGAGAAATTGTAGGATTTAAAAACTCCCCTTTTCTTACTTCAATTTCAGTTGCCACTTTATTTTTTCTATCTTCACTTGCTTGCATAGCATTTTCTTTTTTCTCTTCTTCTTCTTTTACTTCTTTTATTTCTTTTTCTCTTTTAGTTTTCTCGATAATCGCATTATATTTTTCATTAATTGCGTTTCCGTCTTTTTGAGTTACTAAAACGCCATCATAAGATATGTTATAGTTAATTCCAAAAGTATTTAAAATATATTTGCTGAAATTTTGCGAAAAGTTACTTGCTATTAAATAAGATGCTCCGCCTTTTTTAAGAAAAATTGTAAGTTCGTTTTCCTCAATTTTAAATGTTGCATCACTTAAAATATTACTTTCTACTATCATGTTTTTAGTAAAAAATATAATCAATTCATTTAGATAGTCAATATTAAATAAATCCTTATTAAATTTAGGAGTTAAATTAACAATTTCTAAACTTAATTTTGAGGATTGTAATTGCTTTTCAATATTAATTAATTCCTTTGTTGAAACTAAACTTGCAAATTCTAGATCCACAACGATTGATTTCTTTTTTGCATTTAAATTAACAGTCTTTACTTCTGCATTTAAAATTGTTTGTGATATATTATTTAAATTATTTATATAGCTTGAAAATATATCTTTAAATGAACTCAAAATTTAACACCTTACTTTATATTTTTTCTATTTCCTTTAGTAACTCTTCTACTAATTCGCTTTCTTTTACTTTTCTTACAATTTCACCTTTTTTAAATATTATTCCTACGCCATCTCCGCCAGCAATTCCAATATCTGCCTCACGAGCCTCACCAGGACCATTAACAACACAACCCATTATTGCAACTTTTATATTTTTATTGCAGTTTTCAAGTGCATTTTCAACTGTTTGTGCAATAGAAATTAAATCTATTTTTGTTCTACCACAAGTCGGGCAAGATATTATATCTACGCCACTACTTCTTATATTTAAAACTTTTAATAAGTCTTTACACGCTTTTATCTCTTCTATTGGGTCGTCTGTAAGTGATATTCTTATTGTATCGCCAATATCATCTAGTAGCAATGCTCCTATACCTGCTGACGACTTCATTATACCAAGCCTTTTTGTGCCAGCCTCTGTAACTCCTAAATGTAGTGGATAATTACATTTACTACTTGCAAGTTTATACGCTTGAACCATATTTTTTACATTTGATGATTTCATAGATAAAATAATATTATAAAAGTCAAACTTTTCAAGTAAAGATGCGTGATATAATGCACTTTCACAAAGTGCCTGAGGTGTTGGACTTCCATATTTTTCAAGTATATGCTTTTCAAGCGAACCTGAATTAACGCCTATTCTTATAGGTATATTTTTCAGTTTACATATATCTACAACTGCTTTTACCCTATTTTCACTTCCAATATTACCAGGGTTTATTCTTATTTTATCAACACCAGCATTTGCACATTCAATAGCAATTTTATGGTTAAAATGAATGTCGGCAACTACTGGTATTTTTACATTTTCTTTAAGTGCGGACACAAGTTTTACACTTTCGATATCTGGCACTGCTACTCTTATTATTTCACAACCTGCTTTTTCAAGATTAACAGCCTGTTTTACATTTCCGTCAACATCACTTGCAATAACATTAAGCATTGACTGAATTGTTATTGGTGCATCGCCACCTATATATGTGTTGCCTACTTTAATTTTTAATGTGTTTTTCATTTAAAAAACTCCTAATAATTTAATTCGTAATTCATAATGCGTAATTCGCAATTAAAGAGAATACTGTAAAATTTTTGCTTTTTTATTTTCATCTACGTCCCTATTGACGAACCTGTAATCAATCTCCAAATATCGTTAAATGTTAATAGTAGCATAAGTCCCATTAGTAACGCATAACCAATCAAATGTATTTTGCCTTCATATTTTGCAGGTATTGGTTTTCTTATAATTGCCTCTACAAATAAGAATACAAGTCGTCCGCCGTCAAGTGCTGGAATTGGCAGTAAGTTTACTATACCTAAATTAACGCTTATAATCATCATTACAAATAGTAAATCGTTAAAACCATCAAGAAAACTTGTTTGAAGTCCTTGAGAAGTTGCTGTTGAAATTGCCGATACAATTCCTACTGGCCCTGAAAGTGCATCAAGTCCATATTGTCCTGTTACAAGACCTATTAGACTGGTCCAAATAACACGCACTATAGAAACTGTCTGTTCAAAGGTTTGAGAAATTACAGAAAAAAAGTTTTTCTCAATAGGGTTTACGTAAAAGTCAATAGCTACACTTTCTACGCCCTCTTGATTTTCGTAAGTATATAGAGGAACTTCGTCAAGTGTTATTACTTCGCCGTTACGCTCAACCTCCATTGTAGGTTTAAACGAATCCATAAAAGTTAATGCATACGAAATATCAGACGAATTATAAACAGCATATCCATCTATAGATACAAACCTGTCGCCCTCTTGAAGTACTTGGCTTGTCACTGCTTCCTCGTGGAACCCTCCTATAGTAGTTGATGCATAGTTTGGTTGTTGAACTACTAAAACAAGCATAAACACAAGACCTAAAAGCACATTCATAACTGCACCAGCAACTACTATTATCATTCTTTTCCAAATTTTTACTTTTTGGAAAGAACGTTCGTGGTCGCTCTCTTCGTCCTCACCTTCCATAGCACAAAAGCCACCTATAGGAAAAAGGCGTAACGAATAAACTGTTTCACCTTTTTTAAAACTAAATATTTTAGGTCCCATACCTAAAGCAAACTCATTTACTTTAACGCCTGACTTTTTTGCGGTTAAGTAGTGACCACCCTCATGAAAAAATATTATTAATTCAAATAATAATATACCTATAATTATTAGTAATGCTACATCTATGTCAATCAATCCCTTTCAATTGCTATTAAATACTTTTTTGCACAAATTTTCTAGCTTCTATATCTGCTTTTAAAATATCATCAATATTATTTAATTGATAGCCTTTGAACTCTTCCATTGACTTTCTAACTAAATCTGCTATTTGTAAAAAAGATATTTTATCTTCTAGAAATAATGCTACTG
Source organism: uncultured Eubacteriales bacterium (assembly GCA_964369305.1). Classification (GTDB taxonomy): domain Bacteria; phylum Bacillota; class Clostridia; order Oscillospirales; family Acutalibacteraceae; genus CAYJFG01. The sequence goes on along the minus strand of CAYJFG010000006.1, from coordinate 18,148 downwards.
CTTGCTCGTTAGCACTATTTGCCACCGCTGGATTTATGCCACCGTTTCTTATTGCTGTTCTACAAAGCTCTAAACATTCAAAAGTTTTAGTGTCAGGTTTGAAGAATGTAAGTTTTGAAATTTCGCTTAAGTCAAGCCTTTTTACTGGTGAAGTAACACGGCTAGGATATGTTAATGCATATTGTATTGGTATTCTCATATCTGGTAAACCTAATTGTGCAAGTACTGAATAGTCGTTAAATTCAACTAGTGAATGTATAATACTTTCTCTATGCACCACTACATCAATTTTATCTTCTGGAATACCGAAAAGCCATACAGCTTCTATCACTTCAAGCCCTTTGTTCATCATTGTAGCAGAGTCAATGGTTATTTTTGCCCCCATGCTCCAATTTGGGTGTTTTAGTGCTTGTTCTTTCTTTATATTAATAAGGTCTTCTTTTGTTTTTCCAAAAAAAGGACCTCCGCTTGCTGTCAATATTATTTTATTAAGTGCTTTTACGTCATTGTCACTTTGTAGACATTGGAAAATCGCACTATGTTCACTATCTACTGGATATAGTTTTACATTATTTTCTTTCACCGCATCTGTTACGATTTTTCCACCAGCTACTAAAGTTTCTTTATTAGCAAGTGCTACATTTTTTTTTGCTTTTACTGCTGATAAAGTAGGAAGTAATCCTACCATACCTACTACAGAATTTAAAACAGTATCTACACTTTCTATTTCAGTAGCTTCACAAATACCACTTAAACCGCTACCTACTTTAATATCGGTGTCACTCAGTGCAATTTTTAATTCTTTAGCAGCTTTTTCATCATACATAGCAACGTATTGTGGCTTAAAAAAGCGTGCTTGCTCTTCTATCAATTTAAAGTTTTTGTCAGCTGTTAATGCTGATACTTTTATATTTAATTTTTTACAAACATCAAGTGCTTGCGTTCCAATTGAACCTGTAGAACCTAAAATACATAAATCTCTTGTCATAATCTATTTATTTCCTTTCTACCTATCAAGATATAACTATTGGTAAAATCTGATGCATTACTAAGACAAATGGCGATACAAATATTAAACTGTCGCACCTATCAAGTATGCCACCATGCCCTGGTATTGCATTGCCATAATCTTTAATATGGCAACTTCTTTTTATTAGTGAGAACGATAAATCGCCTAGTATTGAAATAAACGCACCGAAAAAAGCAATTACTATTAAATTTAAGTATTGTATCATTTCTCCATTATTAAACAAAAATAAGTTGAAAACTAATGAATTAATAAGTACGCCTATTACTGCTATAACTACTCCGCCAATTGCACCTTCAACAGTTTTTTTAGGGCTTACATTTGGACACAATTTAGTTTTCCCAAAGAAAGAACCTACAAAGTACGCACCTGCATCGGCTACCCATGCTATAATTGCAGTCATTGTTATGAAAAGACCTGTGGTGCTTCTGTTACTATCACAAAGTATTACAACACTTGTTAAGCCAGCCACAATTATTAAAACAGTAGTTAAAGTAAATGCTATTTTACTAAAGTCTAATTTCTTATTAAATTTTAACAAAATTGCAAAATTTGTAAATATATAAGCAAGAAGTAATATTGGCCAAAATTGCGTTGAAATTAAAATTGGAAATAAACTTGCAAATATTATTGACGGTATAGACAACTTATAATCTTTTATGTAACGTTTTGCAGATAAAATTTCTATAACACAAGTAAGTGACCCTGCTGCAAACATAACATTTATTAACCATGGTGCTACCTTATTTAGTGCTATAGCAAAAGCAAATAAAATAGCTCCTATAACACCTGATATTATTCTTATTTTCATTCAATATCTCCCCACTTTTTTCAAAATAAAATTTAATGATATATTAATATATATTCATTAAATCCCTCCAAAACGCCTATTTCTTTTTGCATATTCTAATAATGCATTATCAAGTACTTCTGGGGAAAAATCTGGCCATAAAACATTATCAAGTATTATATATTCGCTATATGCTGATTGCCAAAGTAAAAAGTTAGATGTTCTATATTCACCACTTGGTCTAATAATCAAATCAGGGTCTGGTTGCCCTTTTGTATATAGGTTGTTGCTAATATCTTCTTCTTTGATGTCTTCAATTTTTATTTCGCCTAGACTTACTTTTTGTGCAAGACTTTTAACTGCACTTAGAATTTCATTTCTACCGCCATAATTCATTGCGATATTCAGTGTCATACCTTTTCTACCTTTAGAATTATTCTCTACAGTTTCTATTAACTCTCTTAATTCTTTTGGGAAAACTGAGGTATCTCCTAAAAACTTAACTGCAATATCTTTGTCTGAAAAGTTTTTAATTGCATCTTCTAAATAAACTTTGAAAAGTTTCATAAGAGCAGCAACTTCAATTTGTGGTCTTTTCCAATTTTCAGTAGAAAAAGCGTAAACTGTTAAGTTTTTAATACCAATTGAGCTACTATACAAAGCAATTTCTTTAAAAACTTTAGCACCTGCTGTGTGACCAGCAGTTCTTGGCAAGCCTCTTTTTTTAGCCCACCTACCGTTGCCGTCCATAATTAAACCTATATGAGTAGGTAAAGTTATGTCTTTAAATTTATCATTTTGTGTATTGTCGCTACTCTTAAAAAACATTTTATTCACTCCAGTAAAATTAAATTTCCATTAATTCTTTTTGTTTAGCTTGTGCAAGTTTGTCAATTTCTTTAACATATTTATCTGTTAAATCTTGTATTTTCTTTTCAGCTTGTTTTACGTCGTCATCTGTTAATGTATTTTCTTTTTTCATAGTTTTGAATTTATCGACAGCATCTCTTCTAATATTTCTAATTGAAACTTTTGATTCTTCTGCCATTTTAGAAACTTCTTTTACTAAATCCCTACGTCTATCTTCTGTAAGAGGTGGGAACATAATTCTTAAAACTTTACCATCTGTTTGTGGGTTAATGCCTAAGTCTGATGTTTGTATTGCTTTTTCGATTAGATGTACAACACTTGTGTCCCATGGTTGGATTGTAAGAGTTCTAGCCTCTGTTACTGAAACTGCTGCAAGCTGGTTTATAGGAGTAGGAGCACCGTAATAGTCAACAGCTATTTTATCAAGTACTGCTGGATTTGCTCTTCCTGCTCTTATTGCTGCATAGTCGTTATGAAGATGGTCTATCCTTTTCTCCATTTTACTTTCTGATTTACTTAATACTTCTTTCATAAAAAATTACCTCCTAATTTTATTAAATTATTGAACTATAGTACCTATATCTTCACCACAAACGGCTTTTACAATATTATGTGGATCTTCGATGCTAAATACATATATTGGGATATCATTATCTTTACAAAGTGAAGCGGCAGTACTATCCATAACGCCTAAATCGTTATTTAAAACGTCTAAGAATGTTACTTCGCTATATTTTGTAGCATCTGAATTTTTCTTAGGGTCACAATTGTAAACACCGTCAACCATTGTAGCTTTTAAAATAATATCTGCTTCAATTTCAGCGGCTCTAAGTGCTGCCGCTGTATCTGTTGAGCAGAAAGGATTACCTGTTCCGCAACCAAATACTACTACTCTTCCTTTTTCAAGGTGTCTAACTGCTCTATTTCTTATATAAGGTTCTGCAACAGCTTGCATTGCAATTGCTGTTTGTACTCTTACTTCTACGTCTAGTTGTTCTAAAGCATCACCAACACCTAAAGCGTTAATAGCAGTAGCAAGCATACCCATGTGGTCTGCTCTTGTTCTATCCATTTTACCGCTAGTTCTACCTCTCCAGAAGTTACCTCCGCCAACAACTATACCAACTTGCACACCCATTTTGTTAAGTTCTTTTATAGGTTCGCAGATTTTTAATAAAGTATCAAAATTGATACCGTGTTTATCATCACCAGCTAGTGACTCGCCACTTAATTTTAATAATATTCTTTTATATTTTGCTTCCATTATTTTATCCACCTCATGATTATATTTATTACTTGGTTAATACAGACATATTTATAATACAATAAATTCTACAATATGTAAAGTGTTGTTAAATAAATTTTACTAGATATAGCGAAAATTTATTTTTATTTAACAAAATAAAGGTACTCTTTGCACTTTTTGAATGTTTAGAGTACCTTTTTGATATTTTATTATGCAACTATATTTGCAATTATTTTTTGTATTTCTAATGAATCGATAGTATTTACTTTGTTATCAGCGTTCATATCTGCATTTGCAAGTGCAGTTTCGCTTAATTCGTTAATGCTTGCTAAATATCTTTGTAGATATAAAGTATCAATTATTGTAACGCTACCGTCTAGGCTAACGTCACCTTTTACAGGCTCAATTGAAGGTGTATATTCAGTCCATGAACCGTCAAAGCAATACGCTTCTCTTTGATCATTGTATTCTTTTGTTGTCATATCTGGTGTAAAGTAATTATTTGCACCACCATAGATTAAGTTTTCAGTTTGCTCTTTTTGTTCACCCTCTGGTAAGCCGTTTGTAAATATTACGTTTTCAACGTCACTTGGTAAGATATATTTAGCCATATCACCATTATTTAGTAGTTGCATCTCATTTCCAGGCCATGATGGACTATCGCTTCCACCCCACCAGAAAATATAAACAGTTTCCCAGTTTGTTTGTGAGTTATCAAAATATACTGCTACGCCTGAAACAGCATTAGCCATATTTTTAATTGCAGTATTGTATATATTTGTAATTTGTGTTGTAGATGTTGCACTGTTGATATCAGCAGTTGCTTGTAACCAAACGCTTGTTAGATTGTCGTATTCTTCTTGTGTATAATCGTTTTTATCATAAGAACTATACGCTTTATCTAAATCTGCAATTGTTAGTTTACGAACTTCATCAATTGAAGTAAACATTTTGCTTAAATATGCAAATCTACCGCTCATCCAGTTATATAGATAGTCTAAATGCTCTTCATGAGTAACACCAGCTTCTTCAACTAGTAAATGATTTGTTAAATCCCATCTTATGTAGTTCATTTGTGCTGTATCGCTAATTGTAGATGTATATGTTTGGTAACTTTGAAGTCTTCCAGTACTTGGACTTTCTCCCTCAAACACTTTGTAAGCTGGAACAAAATAATCATTCCAAACATCTAAAACAACTTCGTTAAAATCATCTTGTTTGCATAGTATACCAAAAATTGTATATTTGCTTGTGTCATTACTTAATCTTGAAATTGATGCAAACATTTTTTCATAATCAAGTAAGTTTACGCCGTCTTTAGTTCTTGGTAAGTTACCAAGTGACACGTCAAAGTCCCATGCTGGTGAAAGGTGTAATTTTCCATCGCCTAGTGTATCTGATTCTTTGTAGAAATAGCAACTTGATATACCTGTGTCAATATTCATAACAAACTCTTGTAATAAATACATTTTAGCAGCGTCTTCAACGTCTATATATTCTGAATAGTGTTTTCCTAAATCGTTATAGCCTGTACCTGAATATAGTGCGTCTTCCATTTCTTGATAGAAATTTGCAATATATGTTACTTGCTCAAACGTAGCACCCTCTGGTCCTTTAATATCAACATTTTGGTTTCTATCAGTGATAAAACCTGCAACTTCTTCATTACCGTAAACAAGTTCTAATAAGTAACCGCCTGTTATGTCTTCTGGGTTCATAGGAATATCAAAGCCATATCTGTAGCCCGCTCTACCTTGTGTTCCCTCTGAAACTACAGGATAAGATTCTAAATCATCTTCAAGTCCAGCATCTTTTAGTA
>CAYJFG010000006.1:2836-12386 GCA_964369305.1 uncultured Eubacteriales bacterium | reverse complement strand
CTTCTGTTTGCTCTTTTAAGTCGTTTACTTTAACTAAGTTACTATCGCCAACTTCAATTTTTTCAGAAACTTGATAAGTACCCATATATACACCATTAGCGTATACGTCTGCAAAAGTTGACTCTGGTGCATATGCAAGTCCCATTTCGTCTGCCATATCATATGCAAAACTATTTCTTATCATTGAATGTTCTTGAGCATTTGCAAGAAGACACCATTTTTTACTTTCAGACATTCCAAAAAGAGATTCTTTTTTGTCTAGTTTAATATTATATGGTTTTTTTTCAAGTCTCCATGTAGTATTACCTCTACCTTTTACATACTCTAAAACGTTATCGTAAGCTACAGTTTTACCGTCTGTATCAATTACTAATATTTCGCCTGGTTCTTTATGGTCTTTATCTTCATGTACAACGTCCATGCTACCACTTTCTGTAGTCATAAATATTGTACCTACTTGAGATGACTGCATAATCTCAAATTTATAAGTTTTTCCATCTGCTACTATGTTTCCTGTTTTTAAATCTTGTGATGATAAATCATAAGACATACCACTTGTAACGCTTAAATCATTAATTTTAACGCTTGCAAAATTGTGGTAAAGTGTTACGTTGCTTAAGTCTGCAGATGTTGGCATAAAGAAATAGTATGTGCCTGCTTCCTCATACCATTTAACTGCGTCAATTTCGCTTGTACCTGCTACTGAACAACCATCTAGCCAAATAGCCTTTTGACTGCTAGAAGTGACATAAGCTGGAACTGACGTATTATTGTCGTCTAAATTAACAGCAAAACTTGGTAATACACTTAATAAAACCATTAATATCGCCATAATTAGCGATATTGAAATTCTACCTTTCTTCTTTAAAGCTTCCATTTTAAAATTCTCCCTTTTGATTTTTACAAAATTTGTTTAAATACCACGAGATTAAAAATCTCACTTCTTATTTTAACACATATCTTAATAAATTACTATGATTTTTTTTAACAAAAAATTCTTTACTGTTTTGTGCAAAAAGTAAAGAATTTTAATGTGTTTAATTACACCTTGTTAGTTAATTTCTTGTTTTTCTATGTTTATCTCTTTTATGTCTTTCTTGTACTTTTTCATAAAATGTTGTAGCTACACAAGCAATTAATATTAATCCTAGTAAAGTTTCAACCATTACTATAATTCTAACTATATTTGAATTTGGTAATATATCTCCGTATCCTAAAGTTGATATTGTTACGGCACTAAAATACAAAAAATCCATTAATGAAAACGAGTACTCTTTATTCATTTCATAGTCGTAAATTATTTTATGCGTATCATCTATGTAGTTGTGTGAATTTGATAAGAAAAGTAAATTTTCATGTATTGGATAATAGCTAGTAACCTCATATTCTTTTGTAAAGTCACCGTTAAAAGATACATAATATTCTTTGTACTCTGTAATTTTATCTTTATATGTATTTGGTAAAACAATAGTACTTTCATCATAACTGCCACTTGGTATATTACATAAAATTAGCTTATATAATATAAGTTCGTCATTAATTAATTTTAAAGTGTCATCTATTTTTTCTACCGTAAAAAAATTATAACCTTTTTGCGTCCAATCAGCACTGTAAAACCTCATCCAATCCATACCAATGCTACTAACACCTTTTGTGTCAAACTTATATGATAAATTAATATCCTCATTTACTTCTATATCTAAAAAATAAAAATCTTCATTTAAAAATAGAGGCTTAATTAATCCATTATCAACATTTGTATCTGCCTCATTTGAAAAGGAAGCGATTTTAGATTTTAATAGAACGTCTTCTTGAAATAAAAACATATCACCATTTGACGAATTTGCCAAAAACCAATAAGCTAATCCACAAGTAAACCAAACAAACAAAAAAGCAAAAATGCTTATCCTAAAAGAATTTTTTCTCAAAAACTTCATTTCATCATCTCCTTAAAACATATTGTATCATATTTCTTTAAAAAGGTAAATTGTAAAATTAAGTTGAACACTTTATTCTAACTTGTTAATAGTTAAACCCCTTATAGCTACTAAAAGCTAACATATATACAGCAATTGTTAAAGCAATATTATCCTCATTAACTTTTAACTTATCACTCAACTCTTTTAACTCTTCTAAAACTGTATCATTTGGAATTATATCACATTTATTACTTTCAACTACTTTTTTTATAACACTAGGCAAAACCATGCACATTTGATAAAATGCATCTTCTTGTCCTGTAACTATTGCATAAAATTCATCAAGACTTACTCTTCTTATAAGCTTATGACCAACTTTCTTTTTGTCTACAGTAGTTTCCCATTTGATATTTTGAGATTTCTGTGCTATTGCTTCTACTAATAAACACGCGCAGTCGTCATCTTCTAGTATTTGCGATTGCATTTTAATAAAAGTCTTGCTAGCAGATGAGGAATTCATAGTATTGTGTTTGTTTTTCATTTCAACAAAAACTTTACTCACTTTATTCCCCTCAAAAACCTCAATTCCGTTTAAATCTTTATATATAACGTCCCAACCATTATTAGGAACTTCGCAATTCTTTATATATTGAAATATTCTTTGATGAAAATACCCAATATCGTTATTATTTGATTTATCACGCTGTCTAAAAATTTCATTTTTTACAATTTCTTCCCACGAAACACCAAAAACAGTTTTATCAAAAATTAACTTAATTGGGTCGATAATATTTTTATTAAATTTTTTCAAATCGTACGGATTAAGTTTTTCGCCATATTTTTCAATGGTTAATTTTACGTGGTTTATAAATTGTTCTTCCTCTATAAAAGATAATGTCCACATCTTAAATTCCCTCTAAACTTTCTCTAATTTTTTTGCCTATTTCAAACGCAAGATTAACTGGCACTGCATTCCCTATCTGCTTATACTGTTGAGCTACGCTACCACAAAAAGACCATTCATCTGGAAACGTTTGGCACCTTGCACTTTCTCTTACTGTAAAAGGTCTTGCTTCTGTAGGGTGACAGCGGTCTGTCTGTTTTTGACTTGGAGATGTAAGTATAGTTAATGATGGTTCGTCTAAACTCATTCTTCTTAAAATCCCTGTTCTTCCTCCTTGCATATCCCAACAAGATTTCATGTAATTTTTTGCAATATCTTGTGGTATGTCTCTCCAATATCCACCTGCTGGAACTAGTTTAAATATCTCAGCTTTTGTAAAAGAATATTTTGCTCCCTCACTTTTAGGACAGTCATTAAGAATATCTCTTAAAACAGGTCTATACTTATATTTCTTTGGAAAATTAAAATTAATTTTACTTACTAAATCATTTCTAATGCCAATTGTAATAAGTCTTTCTCTTTTTTGAGGAACATTATAATCCCATGCATTTAATACTTCTTTCTTCACTGTATATCCTTGTGTCTTAAATATATGCAAGATGATTTCATAAGTTTTACCATTATCATGTGTTAATAGTCCTTTTACATTTTCAAATAAGAACATCTTAGGTTGTAACTTTTCTAAAAAAATCGCATAATGATAAAACAAAGTACCTCGAGCATCTTCCAATCCTAAACGTTTTCCCGCATATGAAAATGACTGACATGGAGAACCTCCAGATAATAAGTCTAGGTCTCCTTTTTTAATTCTAAAATATTCTTCTAAATCTAATTTAGATATGTTTGCTATATCATCATGTATCACTTTCCATTGCGGTCTATTGTATGTTAAGGTATCTGTTGCATTTTTATCAAACTCGACAAGCCCTAGCGTTTTAAATCCAGCTCTTTCAATTCCTAGTGCAAGCCCACCTGCACCAGCAAATAATTCTATAGTTTTTAATGTCTTTATTTTTTTTGTATTACAAATGTTCATCGTATCACCTATAAAGAAATATATTAAATATTTTAATGCCTACTTACATTATAACATATTTTTTACAAATCTCAATTATTAAATTAAAAAGAACAGCTTATTTACTATCTTAAATAAACTGCTCTTACACTAATTGATATTTATCACATCGTATCGTCGTTAAAATCTCCGAGCATTTCTCCCCTACGCATACGAAGTCTTAACTTTTCATTTTCAAGTAAATTTGAAATGTTTTCTTTAAATTCATAAGAGTTTCTTATGTTTTTAATTACTAAAGTTTGTTGGAATTTATCTTGAGAAACTACAGTAACAGTTCCAAGTTTAAATATTTTTTGAATTAAATTTCTAGTTAAAGTTAGGTCCATAACTCTATAAAGCAAAATTTCGTCTTCTTTGCTAGTTAATAAACCTTGATTAATTATTATTTTCCTATTTGTTAGTGTATACTTTGTAAAGGTAAATGGTAAGCCAAAAAATAGCCATCTTGACCTTTCTTGCTGTACAATTTCTTGTGCATCTAAGCCAGTTCTTGCACTACTTACTGCTTCTGCCATAATAAACAACTCCTATCAAATATTTTAACATCATTCTCCAAAAGAAATGCCAATTTGTTTTGCTGTTTCTATAATGTCGCAATCTTTTGGTACTTCTTTTAATTTTCCTGCTACTTTGCTTAAAGGAATAGCTATAATTTTATCATTTTCTAAAGCAACCATATTGCCGTATTTTTTTTCAATAATTAATTTAGCACCGAAAGCACCAAAACGTGTAGTTAAAAGTCTATCATATGCACATGGACTTCCGCCTCTTTGGAAGTGACCAGGTACTGTAACTCTAGTTTCTTGACCTGTAGCGTTTTGAATTTCTTCCGCTAGTTGATATGATATAGATGGATATTTCATATCAGCCATAGCTTCTTTTCTTTTTTTCTTAGGAAGTGCTGCCATTTCTTTAGAAATTGCACCTTCTGCTACTGCTAAAATAGAGAACTTTTTCCCTTTTTCTGTTCTTGATTTAATTGTTTTAACAACTGAATTAATGTCATATGGTATCTCTGGTAGTAAAATAATGTCAGCACCGCCTGCTATACCTGCATAAAGTGTTAGCCAGCCTACTTTATGTCCCATAACTTCTACTATAAACACACGACCATGCGAAGTTGCTGTTGTGTGTATGCAGTCAATTACGTTAGTTGCTATATCTATTGCACTTTGGAAACCGAAAGTTACATCTGTTCCCCATAAATCATTGTCGATAGTTTTAGGTAATGACACCACGTTAAGACCCTCTTCGCTAAGTAAATTAGCTGTCTTTTGCGTTCCGTTTCCACCTAAAATAACTAAACAATCAAGTTTAAGTTTTTTGTATGTTTCTTTCATTGCACGTACTTTGTCAACACTGTTTTCGTCATCAATTACACGCATTAATTTAAAAGGTTGTCTTGATGTACCTAAGATTGTGCCACCTGTTGTAAGTATACCAGAAAAATCGCTTTGCTTCATAAGTTTATATTCGCAATTGATAAGACCTCTGTATCCATCTCTTATACAGTAAATCTCTAAATTTTCTTTTCCGTAGTGTACATAAAGTGCTTTTGCAACACCTCTAATTGTGGAGTTTAAGCCTTGACAATCGCCACCACTTGTAAGTATTCCTATTCTTTGCATTACCTCACACCTCTTTTAACTTTACATTTTATTATTCTTTAATTCTTTTTGCATCTCTTTGAGCTTTTTTTGCAAGTAAATAAAATCTTGTTTGCGAGTTTATTAATTTTTGCCCTTTTTTCTCTACTTGTATATAAGTAGTATCTTTTAGTTGTATTCTTGCATTAACATTATCGCTTAACATAAGCTCTAAAAATTCAAATGTTCTTAATTTTAATTTTTCATCTTCTATTGGGAATGCAAGTTCTACCCTTCTATCTAGGTTTCTAGGCATCCAATCTGCACTGCCCATGTACACAACTGGATTTCCAGCATTTGTAAATTTAAAAATCCTGCTATGTTCAAGTAGTTGCCCTACTATACTGTAAACAGTTATATTATCACTAATACCTTTTATTCCAGGAATTAAACAACATATACCACGAACTATTAATTTAATAACTACACCAGCTTGTGATGCTTTATATAAAAGTTCTATAATTTGTGGATCAACTAAAGAATTTACTTTTACTGTAATTCCAGATGGTAAGCCATTTTTCGCATTTTCAGTTTCTCTTATTATCATGCTTTCATAAAATTTTCTCATACCTGTTGGGGCAACTATGCATTTTTTATACTCTGGTGGTATTGAATATCCTGTTAAAACATTGAATAAAGATGTTGCATCTGTGCCGTAATCATCTCTACAAGTAAATAATCCCATATCAGTATAGAAACGTGCTGTTATATCGTTATAGTTACCTGTACCCATGTGTAAATATCTTTTTAAAACGCCGTTTTCACGTCTTAAAATCAAACATACTTTACAGTGAGTTTTAAGCCCTGTTAAACCATAAATAACGTGGCAACCTGCTTTTTCTAATTTTTTTGCCCATAAGATGTTGTTTTCTTCGTCAAATCTAGCTTTTAACTCTACTAAAACTGTAACTTGTTTACCATTTTCTACTGCTTTAATAAGTGCTGCTATTATTGGAGAATTTCCGCTTACTCTGTAAAGAGTTTGTTTTATAGCTAAAACGTCTTCATCTTCTGCTGCTTGCTTTATAAATTGTGTTACAACGTCGAAGCTTTCATATGGGTGATGAACAAGTCTGTCGCCATCTTTTATAGCTTCAAATATATTTTTATATCCCCAAAAATCTGCTGGTGGACTTACTGGTGTTATTGGCTCAAAGTTTAATTCTTCGCTTTTATCAACACTTGCAAATTTTGAAAGGAATGTTAAATCAAGTGGACCTGCTTGCTCATAAATCTCATAATCTTCAACGTTTAACATTTCGATTAAAAATTCTTTTAGCTCAACCCCTGCTTTTCTGTTTATTTCAAGCCTTACAGGATTTCCTCTTTTTCTCTTTTTGATAGATTTTTGAATTTCTTCCATTAAATCTTCTGTATCTTCATCAATTGACAAGTCAGAATTTCTTGTAATTCTAAATTGGCAAGCCTCTTCAATATTATAAAGCTCAAAAAGACCTCTTAATTTATAGATAATTATTTGTTCAAGTAAAACAAATGCTCTTGATTTATCACCACTTGGAACTTCAATAAATCTTGGTAAAATACTAGGCACTTGCACTACTGCAAACATCGACTCACCTTGTGGGTTAGTTAGTCTAACTGCAATATTTAAGCTTTTATTTGCAAGTAGCGGAAATGGTCTGCTTGTATCTACAGCCATTGGTGTTAAAACAGGAAAAACCATTTTTTCAAAGTAATTATCAACAAATTTTAATTGTTTTTGATCAAGTCCCGCTGGTTTTAAAATAATCAAACCGTGTTTTTCAAGCGACGGCAATAATGAACGGTTAAAACAATTATATTGTTTTTTTGCAAACTCATGAATTTTTACAGTCAATTTATCAAGTTGCATTTGCGGAGTAAGCCCAGCTGGATCACATTTTGTGTACCCTTGATGTATGCTTTCCATTATTCCTGCAACACGCACCATAAAAAATTCATCTAAGTTTGACGCCGTTATAGATAAAAATTTTACTCGCTCCATTATAGGATTTTCTTTTTCCAGAGCTTCTTCTAAAACTCTTAAATTAAAGTCAACCCAGCTAAGTTCTCTATTATTATATGGATATTCAAACTTTTTTTTAAGGTCTACTTCGTCAATTTCTAATATATCGTCATTATTAAATCTTTGTTCTTCCATTTTAATCACCCTATATTTTTAACTTATTTTAACATCAAATGTTTTTGATAATGCGTCGCACACTTCTTGAAAATCAGCTTGTGTTACTAAAAATGAAATTTGCACTTTAGAAGTTGTTATTACCCTTAAATCTGCGTTAATATCGCAAATTGATTTAAGTGCTTTTGCTGCAATTCCTGGGCAATTATCCATACTTTCATCAAGTATTGAAATAATATGATTACCACTACTTACGATAGGATTTATTTTATCGCCGTAAATATCGCTTGAATGTTCGAGTATTTGAATTAAATCTTCATCATTAATTGTAAACGATAAGTTTGTTTTATCACCTTTAATTGGTTGTAAAGAAATAATGTCAACATCTATTTTTAGTTGTGCAATTTTTTCAAAAATAGAAGTAACTACTTCTATTTCTCCTTTAATATCTTGCAAAGAAATTAATGTAATGTCAGATTCTACAGATATACGTGTACTCATAAACAGCATTCCTTTCTTATTTTGAGGTTATTAAGTCTTTCATGTCATACATTCCACTAGATTTACCATTTAGGTAAATAGCCGCATTTACAGCACCAACTGCAAAAACTTCTTTTGAGTGTGCTTGATGTTTAACAGATATAATTTCATCATGTCCTGCAAATATAACTTCATGCTCACCTACAATTGTGCCACCTCTTATTGCGTGTATACCAATTTCGTTTTTATCTCTTTTTTTCCTATAAGAATGTCTATCATATACATATTGTGGTTCTTTTTCTAAAACGTCTGATATGCTATCAGCTATCATATAAGCAGTACCACTTGGTGCATCTATTTTTTGGTTGTGATGTTTTTCTATAATTTCAATATCAAACTCATTGCCAAGCAGTGATGTAGCTTTTTTGCATAACTCGAGTAATAAGTTAATTCCAAGCGACATATTGCCTGAGAAAAATATCGCAACTTCTTTACTAGCTTTTTGAATTTTTTCTACTTGTTCTTTATTAAAACCTGTTGTACAAATAATTGTAGGTTTATTATTTTTAACTGCATAATCTAGTAAACCGTCTAGTACAGATGGATGCGAAAAATCTATTATAACGTCACTGTCTATATCTACCTTTGAAAAATCATCAAAAACATGAAAATCGTTAATATCAGAAGGAAAAACATCAACACCGCATACTATTTTTGCATCATTTCTTTTTTGAACGCATTTTACAATCGCTTGCCCCATTTTACCATTGCAACCGCTTAAAATTATTCTTGTCATTTTAAAATTCCCCCAAACAATATTTAAATTACGCCATATTTATTTAGGCAATTTCTCAAGTTTTCTAAACCGCTTACGCTCATATCAACAAGCGGCATTCTACATGAACCACAATCAAAACCTAATAAGTTCATTGCTTCTTTAATTGGAATAGGGTTTACATCTGTAAACATAACATTCATTAATTCTAAATATTTAAGATGCATTTTTGCAGCCTCTTTATAATTACCCTCAAGCATTAATTTTGTTATAGTATGCATTTCTTTTGGCATTAAATTTGCAAAAACAGAAATTACACCTAATCCACCTAAAGCCATAATTGGCACTGTTTGATCGTCTGCACCTGAATATACGTGCAAATCTTCGCCACACTGTGCAAATATTTTTGCAATTGCAGAAACATTCTCACTAGCTTCTTTTGTAGCCACGATATTTTCATGTTTTGATAATGTTTTGTAAGTATCTAGCCCAATATTACAACCAGTTCTACCAGGAACGTTATATAAAATTATTGGTATATTTACACTATCAGCAATCATGCTAAAATGTTTTACAAGCCCTGCTTGAGATGTTTTATTGTAGTAAGGTGTAACGCTTAATATAGCATCTGC
>CAYJFG010000006.1:0-2826 GCA_964369305.1 uncultured Eubacteriales bacterium | reverse complement strand
AGCTCTACAGCGTATGATGTTTCATTACTGCCTGTGCCTGCAATTACTGGTACACGTTTGTTTACACGGTTTACAGTATACTCAATTACTTCGCAATGTTCTGTATGTGTTAAAGTTGCCGATTCTCCTGTAGTTCCACAAGAGATTATAGCATCTGTTTCATTTTCAATTTGAAAATCTATTAATTTTCCAAGCTCACTGAAATTAACTGAGCCGTCGTTATTCATAGGTGTTATAATCGCAACACCTGAACCTGTAAAAATTGGGTTTGACATATATAAAACTCCTTTTTAATTAGTCAATAAATCCTTGAACACATAATAATTCAGCCATTAATACAGCCCCACCAGCGGCTCCTCTTAAAGTATTATGTGACATACATATAAATTTTATGTTGTATTGTGAATCTTCACGTAATCTACCAATAGATATAGCCATTCCATTTTCTAAGTTTCTTTCAGACTTAATTTGTGGTCTATCGTTTTCAGTGAAGTAATGTAAAAATTGTTTTGGTGCTGATGGTAAGTTTAGTATTTGAGCATCACCCTTATACTGTGTCCATTTTTCTATAATTTCATCTATAGTAGCTTCTTTTTCAAAAGATACGAAAACTGCCGCTGAGTGACCGTCACTTACAGGTACTCTTACGCATTGTGAAGTAATGCTAGGTGAAGTAGCGTTTACTATTTCGTCACCTTCAATATGACCCCAAATTTTTAGAGGTTCATTTTCTGACTTTTCTTCTTCTCCACCAATAAACGGAATAATATTGTCGTTCATTTCTGGCCATGTTTCAAATGTTTTACCAGCACCTGAAATTGCTTGATAAGTACACGCTAAAACTTTTGTTACATTTAAATCCATTAAAGGTTCAATAGCTGGTACATAACTTTGAAGTGAGCAGTTTGATTTTACTGCAACAAAACCTTTTTGTGTGCCTAGTCTTTTTCTTTGTGAATTGATGATGCTTGAGTGGTCTGCATTAATTTCTGGAATAATCATTGGAACGTCTTTTGTAGCTCTATGTGCTGAGTTATTTGAAATAACAGGACATTCAGCTTTTGCATACGCATCTTCAAGATCTCTTATTTCATCTTTTTTCATATCAACTGCACAGAATACAAAATCAGCAAGACTTGCTACTTTTTCAACTTCTGATGCGTCTAAAATTTCCATTTGTGCTATATTTTGCGGAATTGGATCAGTCATCGCCCAACGGTCTTTTACTACCTCTGCATACTTTTTACCTGCACTACGCTTTGATGCTGCAATTACTGTTACATCAAACCAAGGGTGATTTTCTAGTAATAACGCAAAGCGTTGTCCCACCATTCCTGTAACTCCGATAATACCTACTTTATATTTTTTCATATCTTTCTACCTCCATTTTCTATTTATATTAAAAAAATATCGAAAATATATTAAAAAACATATTGTTTATTCTTCTAATATCAAATATAATATAAGAGTTGTATTACATGACAACCCTATCTTACAATAAATATACCATTTTTATTATATATTGTCAATTTATAAATTTTACGAAAGGACACACTTTATGCAAAAAAGCGACTTTTTTTACGATTTACCTAAAAATTTAATCGCCCAAACACCTATTGATAAGCGAGATACCTCTAAACTCTTGTATTTAAATAGGAAAACAGGCGAAACTACGCATAAACATTTTTACAATATTCTAGACTTTTTAAACGAGGGCGACACACTAATACTTAATAACAGCAGAGTTTTACCTGCAAGAATTTTTGGTATTAAAAAAGATAGTTTAGCCGTTGTAGAATTTCTTTTGCTTAAACAAAAGGCACAAAGCACATGGGAATGTCTTGTAAAACCTGGCAAAAAAGCGAAAGTAGGCACTACTTTTATTTTTGGCGACGGTTTAATGGAGGCTACTGTTATTGAAATTTTAGAAGAGGGTAACAGAATTATAAAGTTTAACACCGAAGAAAACTTCTTTGAAAAATTAGAGAAAATTGGGCAAATGCCACTTCCGCCTTATATAACTGAAACTTTAAGCGATAAAGAAAGATATCAAACAGTTTACAGTAAAGAACTCGGCTCAGCCGCTGCCCCTACTGCTGGGCTTCATTTTACAAATGAACTTTTACAAAAAGCAAAAGACAAAGGAATAAATATAGGTTTTGTTACTCTTCATGTTGGGCTTGGAACTTTTAGACCTGTTAAGATAGACAACATTAAAGAACACAAAATGCATAGCGAATATTACGAAATACCAAAAGAAACTATAACACTTATAGAAAACACTAAAAAAAGTGGTAATAAAGTTGTTGCTGTTGGTACTACAAGTTGTAGAACACTTGAATCAGCTTATAACGAGGACGGCACTATTAACGCTTCAAGTGGTGATACTGAAATATTTATTTATCCGTCATATAAATTTAAAGTTATTGACGGTTTAATAACTAATTTTCATCTACCTGAAAGCACTTTAATTATGCTTGTAAGTGCTTTTGCTGGGTACAATAATGTAATGAATGCATATAAAACTGCCGTTTTAGAAAAATACCGCTTCTTCTCTTTCGGCGATGCTATGATAATAATATAAATTAAGGAAGATTTTTAAATGTTTACAATAAAAAAACAAGAGGGAAACGCAAGACTAAGCGAATTTACAACAATTCATGGAACAGTACAAACACCTGCTTTCATGAATGTTGCAACAAGTGCTGCTATTAAAGGCGGTGTTTCTGCTCCTGAGTTGAAAGAATTAAAATGTCAAGTGCAATTGTGTAATACATATCACTTACATTTACGCCCAACCGACGAAGTTATAAAAAAATTAGGTGG
>CAYJFG010000005.1:16425-33599 GCA_964369305.1 uncultured Eubacteriales bacterium | reverse complement strand
CTCTGCTGACTGGATACTGCTAACTGACATCTTTTTATTTATAAAGGGCGTTTTTCTTTGGTAACTGTTTTTTCCTTTAAACTACACATTACAAAAGTACAAAACTTTACGTTATTGTCTTTTAATTACGAATTACGCATTACGCATTACGAATTATTTAATTGTCTTTTAATTACGAATTACGCATTACGAATTACGAATTGAATTACAAAAGGGGTTTTTATTTTGAATAAAAAGAACACAATGAGTATTCCTATATATATTCTTTTTAATATTATTTTTGGTGTAATATATATGATTATATACCAAAACACAATATTCCAAAATATAGATAATATGACGACCGATGAATCAAAAACAATTTTACTTATTATTTTTGCTATAAGTTTAATTATTGGTATGCTTATAACAATAAAAAACCGAAGAAATAATATAAGTGTTTTTGTAAATATTGCAATCGCTTGCGAAGTTTATGCCGTCATATCCTTTTTCAAATATTTTGAAACTCTTATACTTGCAACTTTATGTTCGGTACTATTTATAGCAATGATATATTTTATAAAAACTATAAATAAAAAAAATAATTTAGACGAAACGACACAAGAGGAAAACTCAAATAAAAAATTATTTGGGGCTTTAATGGGTTGCCGTACTATAATTGCATTTTGTCTGCTAGTTTTAGTAGTTCCAATAGGTTTTAATTTAATACCATCTAATTTAAGTGTATCTGGACAAGCCTCATATAGCGAAGAATACACAATCGAAAATAGTAAAGCACAACTATCTCAGCTTGATGAACAAATATGGTCTACCCTATCAACTCAAGAAAAATTAGACGTTATGCAAACTGTAGCAAATATTGAGAAAAATTATTTAGGTTTACCTCATGAATTAACTATAGAAACAGAAGACTTAGAGGGCGAAACGTTAGGTTCATACTGGGATTTTCACTATGTTATAAAAATAGACAGCGAACACCTTGAAAATAGCATGGCTAAAGATGTTTTAGACACAATTTGTCACGAAGCATACCATGCATACCAACACAGGCTCGTAGATATCTACAACCAATCAAGCCCAGAAGATAAAGACTTGCTTATGTTTGAAGATGTAAAAAAATATAAAGAAGAGTTTGAGCTAAACTATGTAAATGGTGTAGATGGATTTACCGAATATTATTCACAACAGTGCGAAATAGATGCAAGAGAATATGCACAAATTTCAGTTTATGATTATTTAATTAAGATTTTTGAAGAACCTACAAATTGAAAATTCATCTTGTAAATAATATTTAATGTAAATGTTGTTTTTATTTTATTATATAGGTTTATTATTAATTACAATATACTCTATTGCAACTTTTTGAAAAAAGATGTAAAATGTATATGTATATCGACAGTTTTATAGAGAGGTGTTATATTGGAAAAAATTCTACAGTATTTTATAAATAGCGACGGAATTTTGTGGCATACCGTTTATGCATTTTTACAAATAGCAATAGCTTACTTTGTCGCTTGCGTTTTTTTGCCATCTTTATTGCTATATAAAAAATTAAAAGACCGCCCCATTATTTTTAGAGTAATGGCTTATCAAGTAGTTGCAAATATTTATATAAACTTAGTTGGATTTTTGCTAGTCTACTTAAAAATATTTAGTATTTATATGTGTATTATATTTATATTACTCGTGCCTATAGGTATAAGACTTTATATGGATAGAGCTTTATTGAAAGGCAGAATTTTAACCGCTACAAGCGTTGTTGGTGACGTTTTAGTAGGTGTTTACGGTTTTAAAATTATAAGGGGAAATATAATTAAATTCATAAAAAAAATAGCTTTCTACTTATACAAAAAACTTTTTGAGGGCAGAGTAATTGAGTGGACATTTATAATACTTACAATTATTTATTTAATAATGTTCTTAGGTTATCCTCGTTTTTTCCACGCATCATATGGTCATACAGACGAAGAAACCCATATTTTCTGGATAAACTCAATTTACAACAACAATGCATTTTCAACTGGTCTTTACCCTTACGGAATGCACTTTGTAGCATCAATGCTAACAGCTACTTTTGGTATTCACCCTGATTATGGTTCACTTAGCTTCTCTTTAGTATCATCTTCTATGATATTTGTATCACTTTATATGGTAGCTAGAACTATTTTCAAATCAAAATATGTAGCACTTTTTACATGGGTTATCGTGTTGATAACGGGAATATTCCACCACGTTTCGTACTTTAGGTTCTCGTATATCTTCCCAATGGAGTTTTCCCTATTCCCTGTTGTCGTTGCGTTATACGCACTTATAATGACTGTTAAAAATAAAGATAGATTATCATTTTTACTATTTTCTGGTGCGTTGGCGTGGTCCGTTTTTGGGCATTTCTATGGTACGATTTTCTTTGCATTTATATGTATGATTTTTGGCGTACTATTCTTACGTTTCATCATAAAGAATAAATTATTGCTTAAATATATACTTTATGGCGTATTAGGCTTAAGTATAGCCGCCGCCCCATTTGCTGTAGGTTTAGTTATGGGTTATGAATTTGAGCGTTCTATTGCATGGGCTATTGGTGTAATGACAAATAACGAAGACCTTCAAAACACAGGGTTAAACGAGGAAGATGAAACAGAACCTACCGAAGCGACAGAAGCCCCAACTGAAGACGACGAAGAAGACATTCCTCTAACTTTAGAATCTTTAGCTTATCAACTAACTACATTTGTATATTCAAATTTTGACTCCCTTGGAATAGCTGTAAGCTTATTTTTAGCTTGTCTTCTATATAGTATAATAGGCTTAATTGTTATGAAAAAAAGGCGAATGGAATTTCTAATATACCTGTTTATATGCGGTATATGGGCTTTCATGATAGTCCTTGCTTTAGCAGATGTAATAGGTCTTCCACCTATTATTCAAAGAAACAGGGTTGCCGTATTTATCTTTATGATATCAACAGTACTGTACGGTATAGCAGGGCAATTATTCTACGATTTAATATCTATAGTTACTAAAAAGGAAAAAGTTTTAAATAACATCGTTATAGGTGCAGGTGTTGTTGGTATATTAACTACTTTCTTAACTAATAGTGAAAAAGAAGAATTAATGTACACTAAACTTGCTACTGACGCTGACTCTAAACTTGTTCAAGATTTAATATACGACAAAGACCACGACCCATGGACAGTTGTAACTACTACAAATATGTTATCCATTATTAGAAATGATGGTTTCCACGTTGAAATTATGGATTTACTCTTTGCCGCTGATTATTACAGAGATTTTTATATCCCTACAGAAACATTCTATTTAGTAACCGAAAAAATGTCAAACGGATATGATGAAGCTGTACTTGATATAACAGGAGATCATTATTACAATAGTGCTACCCCTATAAGTAAATATGAAGCGTTAAGAACTGATATTAATATTCACAACGCATATGGAGCTCAAAAGGATAGAGCGTATTATTTCTCACGACCTATGGTAATGTCAAAATTATATTATTTAGTTGAAGAAATAAAACTAGCTTACCCTGACCATATCTCTGTTTACTATGAAGATAGATTTTCTGTAGACTATATGGCAACACTTAGAGAAGAACAGGAAGCAGAACAAAACGCAACTACACCTTAATAATTTTAAAAACAGCTGATTTTATTCAGCTGTTTTTTTATTTAGTAAACCTGTAATTTATTCACATAAGTTATTTTCTATTTTTAAAATCCATTTTAAGAAAAGATAAAGTTTTTATATTATTCTCAATAAATTACTGATTACTTTATCTTTTCAGCAAAATAAAAAGCCAACATTTTAAGTTGACTTTTTAAAATTTATTAAGCTATAAAATTGTTAAATATCTTTTTACCTTTAAATCGTAAGAAAAGTATTTCTAGTCCAATTAAAATTACAAAGTATAATACACAACCTAAGTAGCTAATTATAATTTGGAAATTTGGTATCATTACTTGAATTACAGAAAATATTACAAACATTGGCGAAACTAAAAACATTGATGCAAACAAAGTTACTATTACACTACCACCTTGTTTTATCGCCATAATTTCACTTGTCCAATCAAACCTAGGCAGTAGCAAATTAACGCAAATACCTAAAAATCCTGAAAAAACAGAGCATAAAACAGATACAACAAATATAAAAATACTACCTAATATATCCATAGGAAGAAATATAGATGTTACAATTGTTGCAAATACTATAGCTGGCAAGCAAACGCCAACTGATAAAAGCATTTTACCTACAAATATATCTCTAACTCTTAAAGGTGTCGACTTTAATATCCAAAGTGTTTTACCCTCAAGCGAAATGCTTGGAGCAGTAACATCATTTATAGCACATATTGTAGACATTGCACCTGCAACACCAATTGGTATTATTGGTATAAATTTTGCAACTTGAGGGTCGCTGAACATTACATCTATTTCACCTGAAACAAAAAACAAGCTACCAGAAAGCAAAATTACAAATATCGTACCGAAACCGCAGTTAAACATATACCCAGGTAAATGAAAAAAATACAGTACCTCTTTTTTAAATATGGAAACTATCGGCTTATTAACTTTTAAAGATTTTTCTTTATATTCTACTTTTCTAACCGCTTTTTTTGTAGCTACGATTTTTACAAACTTTTTAGCTATTAAGTAGAAAATTAAAACGCAACACACTACAACCACAAGTATAAACAAAAGGAAATTTAATATATCTTGCTCTGCAACGCCTTGCCCATACCAATAAGCTACAGGGAAGTAAGTTTTAATACCAGCCATAATTTCTTCTACATTTGCTAAAAGTGTACTAGAAAAGCTATCCATATTATAAAAGAATAACAAGTAAAGTCCTACAAATAAAAATCCAAAAATACTGCCCACGATGTTATTTTTTGGCACTTTAGATGCTATAAAACCTACAATAAATCCAAGCAAGCTTGAAATTGCAGTTGAAAACAGCGGAATTATTAAAACTGACAAAACGCTAAATATTAAGTTTATAAAGCTAAACCCTACAAAAACATTAAATGCTACAGCTGATGGAATAGTTACAAAAAAGCTATAAATAAAGCTTAAAATGTAAAGTGCAGATAATCTACTAATTAATATTTTTGATGGTTTTATAGGCATACTTAAAAGTAGTTCATTGTCTTTAGCATCAAACATATACGACTTTGCGGCAAAAACTCCACCTAAAACAGAAAATAGAAGAGATGCTATTAAGACTATAGCAAAATATAACCATAAAGACGTTATTTCGCTTATTTGACTTAACAAAACAGAGAAAATTGAAAATGATGCAAAACTTACAGAACATACAAGATAAATTGCAAATAGAATACCTAGAACTAGTTTTACCGTAGCCGTAAAGCTAGTTGAATTATTTATGCTATTTGACGTGTTTCGCTTTTTTGAAAAATTCCTAAATATATGAGCATATGTACTTGAAAGTTGAATTTTAATAAGAGGTAATAAGTTTTTAAACATTTTTTCCCTCCAACTCAAGGAAAATATCCTCAAGAGAAGTATTCCCTCTTACACTTTGTGTATCACCACTAACAATTAATTTTCCTTGTTTTATTATTGCAATTTTATTACATAATTTTTCTGCAACGTCTAGTACGTGGGTTGAAAAAAATATTGCTGTACCCTGACTGCACATTTCGCTCATCTCTTGTTTTACTAAATGAGTTGCAAGTGGGTCAAGCCCTACAAATGGTTCATCGAGTAAAATAAGTTTAGGCTTATGCATAAACGCTGAAATAAGTGCAAGTTTTTGCTTCATTCCATGCGAGTAACCGCTTATTTGTTCACCTAAATTTTTAGTAATTTGGAACATATCTGCGTATTTTTTTATTTGACTTTCCCTATCATTTTTTGACATTTCAAAAATGTCGGCTATAAAATTTAAATATTTAATACCTTTCATAAAGTCGTATAAATCTGGATTATCAGGTAAATATGCTATTTGTTTTTTACATTCAATAGGATTTTCTTTAACAGAAATTCCATTTACATAAATCTCACCTTGTTCAATGCTTAAAAGTGAGCAACAAGACTTAATAGTTGTAGTTTTACCTGCTCCATTATGTCCAATAAAGCCGTAAATATCGCCACTTTCTATAGTTAAGCTTAGATTATCTACCGCTACTTTATCGCCAAATTTTTTTGTCAAATTTTTTATTTCTAACATCTTACCCCTCCATTTTCCACTATACAAAAATATTTTCACAGTTAAGAGTAACATCATATATAAAACTTTACAAATTCACAAAATATAAGAAAATAAATAATAAATACTAGTAGTGCGACCGCATTGAGCGGACAACCACATAGGGTTGTCCCTACGATAAAAATTTATATTATGTGCGTTACCCACGGCAAGAGCAGAACCACAAGCCCCACATCTGTACGTTTTATTGTACAGTAATAAACCTGAAAATTCAAACGAGGCACAATTTATTTGTAGGGGAGCATTCCATATGCTCCCGTTTTGCCTGTAAATACATAAATTTTGGGCGAAAATGGATTTCGCCCCTACTGTTTTGTAAAGTTTTGATTGACACAAAACACTACAATAAAAATTTATATTATGTGCGTTACCCACGGCAAGAGTAGAACCACAAGCCCCACATCTGTACGTTTTATTTTAAAGTTTTAATACCTGTTTACATATAAACCCTTATTATATTTTAATTACGAATTATGAATTGTATATTACGAATTACGAATTAAACTATAAGCGTATTTTCTTTAACGTGAAAATATTAATTTTTAACTATATATTTTATATATCAATCCCAATTATAAACTGTGTCATTATAAACATTTAAATAGTCACCAGCACTTTTACCCCAACTATTATCGCTTAACATTCCACGTCCTACAAGTTTGTTCCAGCCATCTGTGTTCCAATATCCGTTTATAGCACGATTAACAGCGTTTAGCATATCTGCTGTATCATATTTTGCAAATGTAAAACCGTTGCCATATCCGTCCATACTATCATGGATTGAGTCACGAAGTCCGCCTGTTTCACGAACTACTGGAACATTACCATATCGTAAAGAAATCATTTGAGATAATCCACAAGGCTCGCTCATAGACGGCATTAAGAAGATATCGCCACCACTATATATTTTTCTTGCAAGCTCTGGTATAAAACCTATAATCGCAGAAACTTTACCAGGGTATTTGCCTTGTACATATCTAAAATAGTCTTCATACTCTTTGTCGCCTGAGCCGAGTATTACAAACTGCACATCATTTTGGCATAGAATTTCTTCAAGGCACATTCTAACCATATCAAGTCCTTTATGAGATACCATACGAGTAACCATAGTAATCATCGGTATATCGCCTCTTTGAGCAAGTCCTAATCTTTCTTGCAATGCTCGTTTACACTCAGCTTTACCGCTTAAATCATCAATATTATAATTTCTATATAGTTGATAATCTGTTGCTGGGTCATAGCTTGCGTTGTCAATACCATTTAAAATACCACATAATTTATCTTGCTTATATTGTAATATAGTATCAAGCCCATGAGAGAACCATGGGTCGAGTATTTCATCTGCATATGTTGGGCTTACTGTTGTAACTCTTGTTGAAGTTACAATTGCACCTTTTACCATATTCAATTTACCGTCATGCTCAATAAGGTCGCATTTATCGCTTGGAAGACCTACACATTCTATATTAACATCCCAACCATACTTTCCTTGATACTGTATATTATGAATTGTAAATACACTTTTAATATTATGATACCATGGATTGTGAGAATAAAAAACATAATAATATGTTGGTATTAATGCTGTTTGCCAGTCGTTTGCGTGTATTACATCTGGGTGGAAATCCACATAAGGTAACATCTCCATAACAGCCCTTGAGAAAAACGCAAACCTTTCTGCATCGTCATAAAAACCATATAATGCATTTCTATTAAAATAATATTCATTATCAATAAAATAATACATAACTCCGTTGTAATGAGTTTCAAAAACTCCGCAATACTGTCTTCTCCACGACGCTGGCACTGTAAAGTTTGTTATATATCTCATATTTTCTTTAAATTCACGTGGAATACTTCCATATAAAGGCATTACTACACGGCAGTCAACACCTTTTTCGCAAAGTGCTTTAGGTAGCGAGCCTGCCCCTGCAACGTCAGCAAGCCCACCAGACCCTGCAAAAGGGTTCGCTTCACTTGTACAATATAAAACTCTCATAAAATAAAACCTCCAATTTAAACTACACTTCTTTTTTCTATATAGATTGGATATGTTTTATATCCCATTAAGTCGTGTCCGTCTTGAACTACTACATCTTTATCGCAAATTACGTGTTCAAGCGTTACATACTCACCAATTATAGTATCTTGCATTATTACACAGTTAGTAACTTTTGCACCTTTACCTATGCGTACACCTTTAGATATAACGCTATTACTAACCTCACCATTTATTACGCAACCTTGAGAAATTAGCGAATTTTTAACAGATGAACCTAAACCGTAAATACTAGGCATATCATCACGTACTTTTGTGTAAATAGGATGATATGAGTTAAACAATTCTTTTCGTATTTCAGGTTTCATTAAGTCCATATTAGCGTTAAAATATTCATTTCTGCTAGTGATTAACGCACTATATCCTTTAAGCTCATACGCATATATGCTTAACTTATCAATATTATTTTGGAAAATATTTCTTCTATAATCAAGCTCGTTTTTGCTTATAGCGTCCTCTACTAACTCTAAAAGCAACTCTCTTTTTATTATTAAAGCACCTAATGCAAATGGTTTTTCGCCGTCAAAAGATTTTTTAACTAAAACGCTTGTAATTCTTTTATTATCATCAAGATTTAGTATCATTGATGCTTTTTTATTTTCAGAAACTAAACCATTTTTATATAAAACAGTAATATCAGCACCTGTTGAAATATGGTAAGACAGCATTTTACTATAATCAGTATTATAGATACAATCACATTCAGCAAGCAAAACATATTCTTCTTTACTATGTTTTATAAAATTATCAACGCCAGCAATACTTTCAATTATAGAATTCATATTGCCATTACCTTGTATATATGGAGGTAATATTGTAATACCGCCTCTTCTTTTTGCAAGATCCCACGCTTTACCTGAACCTATGTGATCCATAAGCGACGAGAAATTTCTAGTAGTAATTACACCAACTTTGTTAATTCCTGAATTAACCATGTTTGATAGTTGGAAGTCTATCATGCGGTATTTACCACCAAAAGGCACTGAGCCTAATGTTCTACTGCTTGTCAAGTCTGACAATTGATTGTCATTTACATTTGGTAAAACTATACCTAAAACATTGTTGCTTCTCATCTAGTTTCCCCTCCTTGTACGTCTTTGTCAATCATCACATTTGGGCGTATTACTGCATTGTCACCTATATTTATATTGTCACCAATAACAGTAATTCCCCAGTCTTCTGCATTTTCGCTATCTTCTGGGCTTGAGCCTAGCACTGCATTTTCTCCAATAACTGCATTTTCTGCAACTATTGAATATTTAACAGTTGCACCTTTTTTAATTACAGCACCTGGCATAATTATTGAAGAATTGATTGTTGCACCCTCTTCAACTGTTACACCTGCAAATAAAATAGAAAATTCCAATTTACCATCAATATAACAACCGTCAGCCACTAAAGAGTTTTGAATCTCTGCGTTACTTCCTATATATTGTGGTGGCATAACTGGGTTTCTTGAATATATTTTGCTATCTTCTTGAGTTAAGTCTAGTGGCACGTTAGGGTCTAGTAAATCCATATTAGCTTCCCATAAACTATCAATAGTTCCTACATCTTTCCAGTAGCCCTCAAATTGATATGAAAACATTCTTTGACCATCATTAAGCATTGCAGGTAGTACGTCTTTGCCAAAGTCTTTTGTTGAGTTTTCGTTTTCTTCGTCTAAAGTTAAATATTTTTTAAGTGCTTCAAAGTTAAACACATATATACCCATAGAAGCTTTTGTGCTTTTTGGTTTTGCTGGTTTTTCGTCAAATTCATAAATTGAACCGTCACTATTTGTGTTTAGAATACCAAATCTTGATGCTTCTTCAAGTGATACATCTATAGATGCAATAGTGCAATCAGCGTTATTATTTTTATGGAAAGCAATCATTTTTGAATAGTCCATTTTATAAATATGATCACCTGATAAAATAACTACATATTCTGGATTATATCTTTCAACAAAATTTAAATTTTGATATATTGCATTTGCGGTTCCTGTGTACCAGTCTGCACCTTTAACTTGTTGATATGGGCTTAAACAGTGTACGCCATCGAGCATTCCGTCTAAATCCCATGGTTGCCCATTTCCTATATATTCATTAAGTACTAATGGTTGATACTGTGTTAATACACCTACAGCTTCAATTCCTGAGTTTACGCAGTTTGATAAAGGAAAATCTATAATTCTATATTTACCACCAAATGGTACTGCTGGTTTTGCAAGTTTTTGAGTAAGAACGCCAAGTCTGCTACCTTGACCTCCCGCTAGCAGCATTGCTACTACTTTTTGTTTGGGATACATTCTAAACCCTCCATTTCTTTAAAATTAATTATTTTTATTTTTCAATATTTGTTGTTTCTTCTGTATTGTTATTTTCTACTACTGGTTGTACTTTCTTTTTACGAGGAGTTTTCTTTTTAATGCATTTAAAATACATAACCGACATAGGTGGCAGATTTAATTTTATAGATTGGTCGCAACCATGAATTGCAGGACCTGCTGAATTAATATTGTCGCCATTTGTAATTCCTGTACCGCCATATTTTGTATCGTCAGTATTAAATACCTCAGCGTAATAACCATTTACAGGTACACCAATTTCATAACCCTCTCTGTAAACTGGTTGGAAGTTACAAACGCAAATTACTCTATTTTGGTTTTTATCAATTCTTTGTAGTGCTATAACACTTTGTTTATAGTCATCGTGATGTATCCAAGCAAAACCTTCCCATGTAAAATCTATTTCATATAGTGGTGGATTTTCTAAATAGAACTTATTAACCTCTTTAAAGAATAAGTGTAATTGTTGGTGCTTTTCAAATTCTAGTAAATCCCATTGAATTTGTGTAGCTTCGCTCCATTCATCAAATTGTCCAATCTCGCTACCCATGAAAGTAAGTTTTTTACCAGGGTGAACCATCATGTAAGCTATAAAAGTTTTTACACCGTCAAATTTAGTATCATAATCACCAGGCATTTTTCCTATTAAAGAATTTTTACCGTATACAACTTCGTCATGAGAAATTGGAAGTAAGAAGTTTTCTGAAAAAGCATAGAATAATGAGAAAGTTATATTGTTGTGGTGGTATGGTCTAAAGTAAGGGTCTACAGATAAGTAATGCAACATATCATTCATCCAGCCCATATTCCATTTGTAAGTAAATCCAAGTCCGCCCTCTGATGAGCTTCTTGTAACCATTGGCCATGATGTAGACTCTTCAGCTATCATATATTTATATGAATACATTTGCTCAATACGTGTATTTAAAGTTTGTAAGAATGTTACAGCCTCAATATGCTCTTTACCGCCGTACTCATTAGCAACCCAGCCACCGTCATTTCTGTTGTAGTCAAGATATAACATAGATGCAACAGCATCAACTCTTATACCGTCGATATGGTATTTTTCAAGCCAGAACATAGCACTTGACATTAAGAAACTTTTAACTTCATATCTACCGTAGTTGAATACTAGTGTACCCCATTCTTTATGCTCGCCTTTTCTTTCGTCTGCATATTCATAACAGCAAGTGCCGTCAAATTTAGCAAGACCGTGAACATCTTTAGGGAAGTGAGCTGGTACCCAGTCGAGTATAACTTTAATATCCATATTATGTGCCTTGTCAATAAAGTACATGAAATCGTGCGGAGTTCCAAAACGTGATGTTGGTGCAAAGTAACCTGTAACTTGATAACCCCATGAGCCATCAAAAGGATATTCAGTAATAGGCATAAATTCAATATGAGTGTAGCCCATATCTTTTACGTAAGGAATTAAAACGTCTGCAAGTTCTCTATAACTCATAGGTAAACCTTGTTCGTTATATTTCCATGAACCTGCATGAATTTCATATATGTTCATAGGCATTTCTTTATGATTTAAATTTTTAATTTTATTAATGTAAGCGTTGTCTGTCCACTCAAAGCCGTCTAAATCATAAAATAGAGTTGCGTTGTCTGGTCGTGTTTGAGCATGGAACGCAAATGGGTCTGACTTGTACACTTTTTCAAACCATGGAGTTTCTACACAGTATTTATACGCTTGAAATAAACGCACATCACTTATAAAACCCTCCCAAATTCCGCTTTCGTTAATTTTAATCATATAATTTGCGGAGTTGTCCCAGTCGTTAAAATCACCTACAATAGAAACTGATAATGCATTTGGAGCCCATAGACGAAAAACTACACCGTCTACACCGTCCATATAATGTTTATGCGCTCCCATGTAGTCATATGCGTTAATGCTCTCACCTGCTAAATAAATTTCTACTGGTGTCCTTTCGTCCACCTCAAAAATTTCTTCTCTAAAATCTGCCATAAATATTACCTCCTATGTTTAATAAAATTTGAAATACTATATTTAAATGAAATTGCACTTTACCTTATAACTTCTTTAATTTTAATTAGTAAGGCAGTTATAATAAAATCAATATAGATATATAAAATTTCAGCCATAACATACTACTAAAAAAATAAATGTTATATATATTATATATTAACAATTTTTCAATCTAATTTCAATAGTTTTAAAAAAATATATATAAAATTTTTGTAAAAGATTTTGTAAATTATGTACAAACAATCATAAAAACTACGAAAAATATTATGTTTTTGCAAAAAAATACATTAAAAATAGGGATAGTTTGTAAAACCTAAAGATATATACCCATTTAATCTTTAGGTTATTACATTCTATCCCATCATTTTTTAATAATTAAACTTTATTTACCTGCTAATTTTTCTTGTGGTAATTCTTTTTGAGCTTTATGGTTTTGCCATTTAACCCAAATTGGACCTGCTATGCAAAGTGATGAATAGCAACCAGAAACTACACCTATCATCATAGGTAATGCAAATGTTACAACTGAATCTAAGTTAAAGTAAATTGCAACTGCAAATACACATGAAATAGCTACTAAAGTTGTTATTGAAGTGCTTATTGTTCTTTTTAGCACTTGTGAAGCAGACTTGTTGAATAAAAATTCAGCAGTCGCTTTCTCTCCCTCAATTTTCCTGTTTTCACGAACCCTGTCGTAGATAACTATAGTGTCGTTTAATGAATATCCAAGTATCATAAGTACAACGGCAATAAAGTTACTATCAATTGGAATTTGTAATATTACAAACACAAAATAAACCATCGCTACGTCGTGGAATAGAGCTATTAAAGCAACTACACCAGCTGACAAGCCGTTAATCTTTTTAAATCTTATTGTTACATATAAAACCATTAATGCACAAGCAACTGCAACTGCTACTAAACATTTTGTAAAGAAACTCCAACCCATTGAAGACTCAACAGAGTTTGTTTGATAATGCTCAAAGTCATTGTCTGGATATTCTTCTCTTAATGCGTCTGTAAGTGCTTTTTGTTCTTCAACGCGTATCGCTTGGTCGCCGGCATATTGGATAGATACTTTGTAACTATCGCTAGCACTTTCACCTGCTATTAAGTTTTCACTTATATTGAAAGTAACTGTATCGTCTGTATTATCTTGAATAAATGTTTTTAGCTCATCCTCGTTAATTTCACCTGTATAAACATATTCAACTATTGCACCACCTGTAAATTGAATATCAAGTGTTACACCGAAAACAAAACTACAAATTATACCTATAATTATAATTGCACTAGATATACAAAAGAAAATTTTTGATTTTCCTGTAAAATCTCTTATTTTTAAGTTCATTACTTTCCACCTCCGAATAAGAATTTTTTACGCAGTGCTTTGTATCCGGAAATAGATTTAAGCATTAATCTTGATGCACCTACACCCATAATAAAGTTAGAGATAACGCCTATTAGAAGTGTAAAGCCAAATGAATAAATTGTACCTGTTGTTGATGGTCCAAATAAGAATGATAATATGTTTGTAGGCCCAAATACTAATAGTAGTATAAGTGCTACTATTACTACTGTTACGTTGCCGTCAAATATCGCCCAGAATGAGTTTTTAGTACCACGGCTTATTGCACCGTCTAAAGTTTTACCTGCTTTTAATTCTTCTTTTATTCTCTCTGCTGTTATGATGTTAGCGTCAACACCCATACCAACTGAAAGTATTAAGCCCGCAATACCTGGTAAGGTCATTGTAAAGCTTGAGAATACTGGGAAGAAACCAGAAATTGCTGCTATAGATAACGCAAGTTGTCCCATTAAAGCAATAACTGCTATAAGACCTGGCACTCTATACATAAATAGCATAAATAACATTATTATGATAATAGCTGCTATTCCTGCATACATCATAGCAGTTAGTGATGACTCTCCTAGTGTTGGGCTAATTGAGCCAAAGCTTACAGTTTCAAGTGCAAAAGGTAATGCACCAGCATTAATTTTATTTGCAAGGTCTGTAGCTTCTTCTGCTGTAAAATCGCCCTCAATCATCGCTTCGCCACCTGTGATAGGTTCTTCTCCTACTTGTGGTGATGATATCATAATGTCGTCCATCCAAATTGATACTATTTGCTCTGAATATTCTGTTGTTATATCTTCAAAGATTTTTGCGTCTTTTAAGTCAAGCATAACTATGTATTCGCTAGTAACACTACCCTCTGGAGTATACACACCAACTTCGGCACTCTCAATATTTGAGCCGTCCATTAGTATTTCTTCTGTTTCACCTGTTGGAGTTTTGTAAACTAAATTACCGTTTGTGTCGTAATCTACTGTTTCATACTCCGCACCTGGTCTAAATGTAAGCTGAGCCGTTGCAGCTATTTCCTCAATAGCTTTTTCAGGGTCAAACTCTGTTTCGTCTTCGCTCCAAGGATATCTTACAATAATACTATCTGTTGCATAATCTTGATACAACTCATAATCTGTAATGTTGTTTGATACAAGCCTTGTTTCTATTACTGCTTTTGCTGAGTCCAATTGTTCGTCAGTTGCGTCAAAACCGTTTGCTGGTTTAAATGTAGCCTCAACACCACCTCTGATGTCAATACCCCATCTTACGTCTTCAATACCTTTAATTACTGTAGTTACAATATCACCATTTCTAGTAGTTATACCAAAAACCGATAAGTAAGCTAAAGCGAGGATTAAAACGGCAACAATGAAAAACACGGGTTTCGATACTCGTTTCATCATTTTTTCCTCCTATGCCTATAATAAACCTGTAATAAAAAATACTCTGTTAAAGTCTTTAATATTACAGACATAACAGAATAATTATATTGCTTTTTAAGCAAAAAGTCAATGAAATAAAAGAATATTAATAATTTCTTAATGCAATTTGTGTTTTTGCACAGTATTATGTGGTGTTTATTGTGCAAATAAGAAATGGAAAGTGTTCAGTAATTAAGTGTGGAGTTTGGAGTAGAGCAAGCCAATGTCACGAACTTAAGGATTATATGCAAGAGTATGATGTAGGACAAGGGCTTGCTCTTGCCGTTGGAATTAGTGAAAAATGAAAAGTGAATAGTGAAAAGTGATTGTGAAAATCCTTACGGATTTTTTGTTTATAAAGGGCGTTTTTTCTCTGCTGACTGGATATTGCTAACTGACATTTTTTTATCTTTTCCTTAAGTTCGTGACATTGGAGTAGAACCCTTGCCCTACATATGTACGTTTTATTGTAAAGTTTTGATTGACACAAAACACTACAAATATTTGTTAATATTCATCTTAATGCGACAGCCCCATTTTCACATTTATTATGAATTATTTAAAATTTTTTGTTTTTCGTCCAATGGTTATGTAAATTACCATAAAATTTTTCTTTAAGCTTTTCATATTCATTGTTTGGAAAGCTTACTTGTATAAAATCTGAACAAATACCACTTTGATTTATTGTTATACTATCTAGTAAACATTTATTGCTACTATTAAAGATACAGTATATATTTTTACAATCCATAAAAACACTCCTAAGTATAATCTAAATTATATGTCACATAATACAATATAATAATTATTATATCACAATAAATGTATGCTTTCAAGTTTATTTGTTATAATTAATTTAATAAGAGGTGACTTTATGAAATTTGAACATTCAGATAAATATATTAGACTAGGGTTAAAAATTGCTTATTATAGAAAATTAAATAGCTTAACTCAAGAAAATTTAGCAGAAAAAGTAGGTAAAAATGTTTCTTACATAGGACAAGTTGAGGCACCTAACATAATTAGGGCTATTTCTTTAGATACTCTTTTTGACATAGCAGAGGCTTTAAATATATCTCCTATGAAATTATTAGACTTTGAAGATTAAATTAATCCCTGAAAAACTTTATTCGAGTTTTTAGGGATTTTTATATAGAGGTGTATTTATGGTTAATTTTGGACATAAATTAAAATTGTTAAGAACAAGTAAAAAACTTACACAATCACAACTAGCCAAGCGTATCGGTGTCACCAAAAGCATGATTTCCGCTTATGAAACATCTATGCGTTTACCAAGTTTAGAAATTTTAGTAAAAATTGCTTGCGAATTAAAAGTGACAACTGATTATTTATTGGGAATTGATAAAAGAAATGATTTAGAAATTCCTCATTATTTAACTGCTACACAAAAAGTTGCACTAATTAATTTTATTGAAACATTAAAACAAGAAGATTAATGTAGGTGATACTTTGGAACAAAAACTGAGATGCGATAGATTTATTGGCAAAAATTTAAGAAATCTAAGAATTAAACATAAATTATCACAAGAAAAATTATGCAATAAGTTACAATTAATGGGTATAGATATTGGCAGAACAACTTATGCCAAGTACGAATATGGTGAGTTAAATGTAAAAATTAGTGTTTTAATCGCTTTAAAGGAAATATATAATTGTGCTTATGATGATTTTTTTATAGATTTATAAAACATTAATACATATACACATAATATATGTTTACTTATTGTAAAAATTTTGATATA
>CAYJFG010000005.1:15899-16415 GCA_964369305.1 uncultured Eubacteriales bacterium | reverse complement strand
ACTATACTTTGGGAGGTTCTTACTATGAATAATTATATATCAAATTTAAATATACAATCTTTTAGAGGTATTAAAAATTTACAAATTGATAATATCGGTGGCGTTAATATTTTAGTAGGCGGAAATAACACTGGAAAAACAAGCGTGCTTGAGGCAATAGAATTATTTTGCTGTCCTAATGAATATGACCTTATCCGAATTTCCAAACAAAGAGACAGATTTAGAGGGAGATTTAGCCTTAATACTTTAGACAGTTTACTATTTATGTTCAATGTCAATTCAAGTTTTGATAAAAAAAATAAATATCAAATAGATATAGGCGGTACTCTTAACGGTTCTAATGGTTCTTTAAATATAAACTGCGAACTTGTATCCGAAATGCTAGATTTAAAAACTTTATCTAAGATAAATCCACTTGCTAAAGTTAAATTAAGTGAAACCGACAATTCAATAGAAGAAGTTCAAACTTTTATTGGGTCTATTAGTCATACACTTAACCAAAAAGAAAATACTTCA
>CAYJFG010000005.1:0-15889 GCA_964369305.1 uncultured Eubacteriales bacterium | reverse complement strand
TTATAGGTCGTTCAACGTCATATCAACTTGTGGGCGTTAAAATGATTAATACCATAGACCATATTTTACAAAATCCTTTTAGGCTGATAATAAAAAATAAAGAATTAAAGGACACAGCAGTTGCAATGCTAAAAAAATTCGATAATACAATTGAAGATATACGATACATTAGTGAAGAAAACAGTTTTATTCCTGTAATAGAGGATTACAGTGGCAAATATATCCCACTATCTTTTTACGGCGATGGAATGAAGAAATCACTTACTATCCTTAATTCCATAGTATCAGCACGTGGCGGCGGTATTGTACTAATAGATGAATTTGAAACTGCACTGCATACATCTGCTATGACAGAAATATTTAGATTTATGTTAGAAGTTGCAAAAGAGCTGAACGTACAACTATTTTTAACTACACATAGCATTGAGGCTGTCGACAAATTATTAGAATGCTCAAAAGAATATCTTAATGATATACGTGTCATAAGATTAAAGAAAACAGAAGATAAAATGTTTGCTAAAGTAACTAACGGAGATATCGCTTTGGAAAATAGAATTGAATACGATATGGAGTTAAGAGTATGAACAGTATAATTTTATGTGAAGGGTTTGACGATGCATATATACTTGGCTACTATCTTTTTAAAACTTGTGAGTGGAACAGAGCAGTTAAACCTAATTTTGCAAAAGAATATAATTTCCCTTCAATTAACAAGCATAATCAAGGAATTGAATATTATTATAAAGATGATAATAAACTTGCAATTTGGAGTGTCGGCGGTAAAGACGCTTTTGATAAACCAATCAAATTTGTTTCTAGGGTTAATAAAGAACACCCTAAAAATGGAATCAATAATATATTTATATTGTCTGATATAGATAACTCCTCAATCGATAAGCAACTAAAAACTCTAAACTCTCAACTAAATGCTTATGACATATCTATCGACAACCTAACAAATAACGAACCAAACGTATTTGATTTTATTATAGAAGACGAAAGTTATAAATTAAGTGTTATTCCAATAATAATACCTTTTGAAGAAGAGGGAGCGTTAGAAACCATTTTAATAAAAGCTATTGAAGAAGATGGCACAGAGGAAAAATTCATAGTTTCACAAGCTTGCGAATATATAGACAATATCAAAAACAACATTGCAGAAAAATATCTAAAAAGTAGCAGACTTATTTTAAAAGCAAAATTTTCTTCCGTTATTTCAGTTACAAACCCAGATAGGTCTACCGCTATTTTTAATAAATTACTTATATCACACGAATGGGAAAAAGCCGAAAGCGTAAAAAATCATTTTAACGCCTTAAATAAATACTTATAATTTTTTAAAATCCAGTTGAGGTTTAATCACTTCAACTGGATTTTTTATTTCAAATACACTTTTTAAATCAAAATTTATTTTAAAGTTAATTTCAGTAAAACTCCTTTATATTTATAACAAAAACGTGCAACATAAATCCATAAGTTTATGTTGCACGTTTTATTATTTTTAAAATTATAAATATTTTTTACAAGTTAATAATTATTCAGCTAATAATTTTTCGCAAGCTGAAAGTTTTACGCATAAGCAGAATAATTCCATTGCAAGGTCTAACTCTTCAACTTCTGGGAAAGTTGGCGCTATTCTTATATTAGAATCGTTTTCATCTTTTCCATAAGGGAATGTAGCTCCTGCACCTGTAAGTACAACTCCTGCTTCTTTACAAAGAGCAACTACTCTTTTTGCACAACCGTTAAGCACATCTACACTTACAAAATATCCACCGTTTGGCACTATATAACTTGCTACACCTGTTGCACTTAATTCGTCGTTTAATTTTGAAATAACAGCTTCAAAACGTGGAGCTAATATTTCTTTATGTTTTTGCATATGGTTAAGCACACCTTGAGCGTTTTCAAAGTATTTTACGTGTCTTAACATATTTAATTTATCAAAACCAATTGTTTTAAATTGATAGCCTTTCATAAACACTGCCATATTCTCTTTTGAGCAAGCCATTGCACCAACGCCTGCACCTGGGAATGTAATTTTTGATGTTGATGTAAACATAATAGGCAAATTCTCATTACCATATTTTTTACACTCAGCCATTAAGTTTAATAATTTGTCTTGATTATCGCTTATATCATGAACGCAGTAAGCATTATCCCACATAATTCTAAAATCTTTTGCTTTTGGAGTTAATTTTGCAAGTCTTGTAACTGTTTCATCACTATAAGTAACACCTTGAGGGTTTGAGTATTTTGGAACACACCACATACCTTTGATTGTATCGTCGTTATTTACATATTTTTCTACTATATCCATATCTGGACCTGTAGCAGTCATTGGTACATTTATCATTTTAATGCCATAATACTCTGTTATGCCAAAATGTCTATCGTACCCTGGTACTGGACATAAAAATTTTACGTCTTCTTGTTTGCTCCATGGCTCTTGACCGCCTATACCTTGAGTTACAAAAGTAGTTATAGTATCAAACATTAGATTTAAACTTGAGTTACCACCTACAAAAACTTCGCTTTGATCTACTTCCATTAAGTCTGCAAAAATTTCTTTCATTTCTTGTATACCGTCTAGTATACCGTAGTTTCTACAGTCAAAACCGTTTTGTGCATTTACATCGGCTTGTGTTAAAACGTTTAACATATCTGATGAAATATCTAGTTGTGCTTTACCAGGTTTTCCTCTTGACATATCTAGATTTAAGTTTTTTGCTTTGTAGTCATCGTACTGCTTTTGAAGATCATTTTTAAGTGTGCTTAATTCCTCTTTGTTCATCTCTAAATAATTCATAATGCATAATTCTCCTTAATATAATTCATTTTCTTGCTTATCCGTATCATATTTTACTATATTTTTTTGCAAAATGCAAGTTTTATTTTTAATTCTTGCATTTTCTTTTATTTTTTTCTTATGCTTTTTCCACATTTTTAAAGGACAGCATAAAATAAATTATACTGTCCTCAAATTTAATATTCATTAATTATTGTTGGTAATAACCATAATAGCCATAATAACCGTAATAACCTTTACCTCTGTAGTATTTTTTAGTATGTGGTCTGCAACCAACTTCTAAAAATCCTAATGTTTCACATTCAGCAAGTTTAATTTTTTGTAATAACTTTTCTACATCGCTATGTGTAGTTGAGTTTTCTCTTACAATCGCTATAAAACCAGCCACTTGGTCTTTTAATAAAAGTGCGTCTGTTACGATACCAATAGGAGGTGTATCTACTAAAATATAGTCGTACTCGCCTTTTAATTTTTCGCAAAGTTCTGCAAAATGAGAACCTAAAAGCTCTGATGGGTTTGGAGGAATTGTACCTGAAGTTATAACATCTAAATTTTCATGAACATCTTTTTTGATAACTTTTTCTACAGGTTCAAATCTTCCTAAAACTTCTGAAAGACCTACTGTATTATCCAGTTTTAAAAGATTAGCTACATTTGGTTTTCTTAAATCTGCATCTATTAACAAAACTTTCTTTTCCATTTTAGCAAGTGAAACTGCTACATTAGTTGTTGCAGTACTTTTACCCTCACCTTTTGACCAGCTTGTAACGGCTACAACATTTTTATCAGTAGCATTTACCGCAAACATAATATTTGTTCTTGCAATTTTATATGCTTCAACTACTGCAAAACGGCTTGCCTCATTTATTACATTAGCTGCTACGTCCATTTTATCTCTACTAACTCTTTTTTTACTCATAATAATATATTCTCACTTTCCATAAAATTATGCTTTTTTATTTTCGGTAGTCTTAGCATTATTCGATTTTCTAGTCTTTTTATCAGCGTCGCTGTCTGGAATTGTAGCAAATACAGGCACGTTGTAAATTTTATATAGATCGTCGCCTGGTTTAACTTTTGTATTGATTGTTTCTAGTATTATAGCTGCAACTAACGCTAACGCAAAACCAATACCTGCACCAACAACTGCATCGTTTCTAGTATTTGGTGAAGATTGACCTGCTGGATATGGATTGTTTACAACTGTAATTTTACCGTATGGATAGAATACTTCAAAAGTCTCTTGTGCAGCCTCGCCTACTACTGACGCTATTTCGTCTGCAATTTTTGGGTCTGTAGTTGTGATATAAACATCTAAGAACTGTGTGTCTGGTCTTGCAACAATTGCCATTGAAGAATTTATCATTGCAGGGTCGACAGTTTCTTCAACTAGTTCGCTCATGTTTTTCATCATTACATCTGATTTAAATAGTGTTTGACAAACTTCTGTAATAGCTACAGAGATTGCTATATCGCTTGAACCTGATTTTCCTGTTATTGGGTCTGTTTCAAGTTCTGTTTCACCAGGTAACTCATTTGCATTGATTACATAAAGTAACATACTTGTAGAGTATTTAGGTGTTGTGAAATACGCAGAATTAATATACGCAACTATACCAAATATGATAGTAACAATTACTATTAATTTAATATGTGCTAGTAACATTTTCAAAATCTGATTAAGTGTAATTTCTTCTTTCATTTGAATAAATCCCCCATTGTTATTTTCCTTAAATTTTATTGTATAAGTAAAGCATTGCCAAAATTAATTACAATATTATAAATTAACCTAAAACGCTAATTAATATACCAGCAGCAACTGCTGAACCTATTACGCCTGCCACGTTTGGCCCCATTGCGTGCATTAATAAGAAGTTTGCTGGATTTTCTTTTTGACCAACTCTTTGTGATACTCTAGCTGCCATTGGAACTGCTGAAACACCAGCTGAACCAATAAGCGGATTAACTTTGCCTTTTGTTACAATATACATAACTTTACCAAATAGAACACCAAAAGCTGTACCTACACAGAACGCTGCTAAACCTAAACCAATAATCATTAATGTGTCAACACTTAAGAAAACAGCACCTGTTGCTGTAGCACCTACTGTTACACCTAAGAAAATTGTTACTATGTTCATAAGTTCATTTTGTGCAGTTTTGAAAATTCTATCAACTACACCACTTTCTTTAAATAAGTTACCAAGCATTAACATACCTACAAGTGGAGCAGCACTTGGAAGTATCAAAGCAACTAATATAGTTACAATGATTGGGAACATTATTTTTTCAAGTTTTGAAACTGGGCGTAATTGCTCCATTACAACGTTACGTTCTTTTTTAGTTGTTAGTGCCATCATAATAGGTGGTTGGATAATTGGAACTAACGCCATGTATGAATATGCTGCAACTGCTATTGGTCCTAAAAGTTCTGGTGCAAGTATTGAAGTAGTGTAAATAGCTGTAGGGCCATCTGCACCGCCTATAATACCTATTGCACCTGCTTGTTCTGGAGTAAATCCTAGTAAAACAGCACCAAAGAAAGTAATAAATATACCTATTTGAGCAGCCGCTCCTAATAAGAAGCTTTTAGGATTTGCTATAAGAGGTCCGAAGTCAGTCATAGCACCTATTCCTAAGAATATTAGTGGTGGGTATATACCTAGTTTAACGCCTTGATATAAATACCAAAGTAGTCCGCCATTGTGTGGCACTGTTACTAAAGGTATGCCTTCTAAATATGATATAGGATATGCTATAGTTTCGGCAGTTTCGCCTGGGTGGCTTGCAAGATAATCGCTTAAAAGCATTATATCTTGTGTTGGTGCTGCCATTATTCCTGGGAATAAGTTTACTAAAAGCATACCAAAAGCAATTGGTAATAAAAGTAGTGGCTCATATTGTTTTTTAACTGCTAAATAAATAAGCCCTATAGAAATTGCTATCATTACATAATTTTGCCATACTAGTGTTGTTAATCCAGAGTCATTAAATAACCCTACAACAGCATCAATAAAGCCTTGAAAAATATCCATATACTTAATTTCCTCCTCTGTCTTTTGTGTTCAGCTTAAAATGGTCTTGTATTTTCCATAAGACCTGCTGTACTCCATACAGGTCGAGTAGACGCTACTTTTTTGATATCTTTAATTTTTACGTTACTCTCGCCGTACATAGATGCAACAGCTGCACTTATGACTGCTATAACTTCTTGAGGTATACTTCCATCTTCTTGTTTTTCTAAAGTTTCTTGTACAACTGGAGCTAAATTTTCCATTTTTTCTTCAACTACATTTTGCACTTCAACCTTTTTTTTGTTTTGAATATTGTAAACAATTGTTGAGTAAAGTTTAATAACTCCAATTAAAATGACTAAAACAGCAAAAACAACAACAAAACCTGTTATTAATAATTGCACTGCCACTTCAATATTATTAACCTCTTCTTTTGGTAGTAAGTTTAAAACCTCTAGTACTGCTTGATCGTTCACTGAGTAACATCTCCTTTTTTAAAGATATTTTAAAAATTTGTAAATTTATTTTTAATATCCGTAATATTATAACGCAATATTTAATACTTTTCAATGAATTTCCAATATACTTTTTTTCATTTTATAAAAATTGTTATAATGCACATAATTTACCGTAACAACACTCTTTTTTTAAGCGATATGATGCATATATATTTATGATATAATTTCCCAATCAAACCCTTAAAAATTTATTGGTACATTTTATTTTTTTAGACAAATTAATTTATATGTCTATTTTATAATCTTTATCACAACTAATTATAAGAGAGGGTCGTTTTATGAAAACACAAGACAACATAATCACTTACAAACAATCTATCATTTCCTGGCTAAGTTCTACTCATTTAAAGATGTTTTATGTCCACTTAACTTTTTTTATAGGTGGTATTTTAACATCTAGTGCTGTTATGTTTGGAGAATATGCACCATTTGGAGCATCTTTAGTTGCTTCAGCTCCTTTTAAAAGCATAATCCCCACAACTCTTGGAACGTGCATAGGTTATATGATTTTTTCAGACAGTTTAGCTTTTAGATACGTTGCAACAATTATAGCTATAATTGCTATTCGCTGGACTTTAAGCGATTTGAAAAAGATTAATAATCTTTACATATATCCACCACTTTTAGCTTTTATCCCAATGCTTGCTACTGGTTTAGTTTTAGCATCTGTTGTTGATTTTTCTGTAGAAGCTATTACTATGAGCTTTATTGAAGCTTTATTTAGCTCAGGCGGTGCATATTTTATTTTTAGAAGTATAAAACTTTCTGGAACAAACAGAAATTTAAGGAGTTTTACTCAACAAGAAACTGCAAGTATTTCTGTTACTGCGTGCATTGTTCTATTAGCTTTTGCAAATATTGAGTTTAGCGGTGTTTCTCTTGGTAGAATAATGGCTGTAACTGTAATTATGTTCTGTGCAAAGTACGGAAATGTGGTGGCAGGTTGTGTATCTTCTGTTGTAACTGGTGTTTTGTTTTCCTTAACTCACAACGACTTATCTTATATAGTCGGCTCATATTCATTAGGCGGGTTAGTTTCAGGACTTTTCTCTCCACTTGGTAGAATTTCAGTTAGCTTATCATTTATATTTTGTTCTGTTTTAATGTCTTTCCAAGCTTTAAGCTCTGTAGTAATACTTTCAACACTCTACGAAGGGATTTTTGGTGCATTTATATTTTTAATTATTCCTAAAGATGTTTGCGACAATATAGCAGATATATTTATAAGTTCTAAAGATAAAAATAAATCAGCTGGAATGAAAAAGAGTATTATTATGCGTCTTGATTTTGCCTCACGTGCTTTAAAAGATGTTTCATCTTGTGTAGATAATGTAGCTGAAAAAATGAAAGATTTATTTACAAACGATATAACAGACGTTTACCATAAAACTACTGAAAATGTATGTGCAAATTGCGGACTTAGAGTATATTGTCTTGAAAAGTATAAAAGTAATTCCATGCGTGATTTTTTAAAGCTTACTGACTCTTTAAGAAAAAACGGTTCTATAACTTGCGAAGACTTTACAAACGCTTACACTAAAAAATGTTGTAAAACTAATGAAATGGTTGCGTGCATTAACAAAAG
Source organism: uncultured Eubacteriales bacterium (assembly GCA_964369305.1). GTDB lineage: Bacteria > Bacillota > Clostridia > Oscillospirales > Acutalibacteraceae > CAYJFG01. The sequence continues at coordinate 7,963 of CAYJFG010000005.1, read as the reverse complement.
TTATGAAGATTATATAGCTTGTTTAGGTGCTGAACGACGAGTTGGCGAAATACGCTCTGTTGTTGCTGGTCAATTTTCAGGGCTTGGTGATATTTTAGGCGAAATGGCACAGGAGTTTGAAACTTTTGATAGATTTGATTTATCAAGCGAAAGTAAAGTACGCCACACATTAAAATCTATGAATATAACACCGATTGACGTTAGTTGTGTTATTGACAAATACGAACGTATGTGTATTGAAATTGAAACATTTGATACTAACAGAAACGAAGTTAAGAAAGCTGAATTTACAAAACAAATTTCTAAAACTTGCGGTCGAAGATTTAGTAGTCCATCTATAAGCATGGCAACAAATAGATGTAAAGTTATTATGAGCGAAAGACCTATACTTGATACAGAAATTGGAACGGCTCAGCATATAAGCGGTAACGGTCAGTTATGTGGCGATAGTTTTAACTACTTTAACGACGGTATGGGGCGTATGGTTGTAATAATCAGCGATGGTATGGGAACAGGTGGACGAGCTGCCGTTGATGGTAGCATGGCTGAAACTATTATGACTAAACTTGTAAAGGCAGGGCTTGGCTTTGATTGTGCTTTAAGGGTTGTTAATTCCGCTTTAATGGTTAAATCTGGTGATGAATCTTTAGCTACACTTGACATTGTATGTATTGATTTATTTACAGGTAATGTAGATATCTTAAAGGCAGGTGCTCCCCTAACTATTGTAAAAAATGGTGATAAAATAACTACTAGCAACGTAGCATCTTTACCTGCTGGAATACTTACTGAAATTAAATTTTCGCACGACAAAACTACAGTTTCTTCTGGCGACTGGATAGTAATGGTATCTGACGGTGCTGTATCAACTGGCGAACGATGGATTGAAGATTTATTGAACGAAAAAAGCGAAAAGGGAGCTTCATATATGGCTAAAGAGATTATAAAAGAGGCTAAAGCACGTATACTAGACGGACGTGACGATGATATAACAGCCGTTGCAATTAAAATTCATTACGACGAAAGAACTTTAAAAACTTTTGATAGATAACTTTTATACAATATCTCGTTTGATATAACTTCAATAAATTAGCTATATGACCACGTTATCATATAGCTAATTTTTATTGTTATATTAAATATTTTAACTGTTTTGTTTTATTTTGGGTTGACCAAAAAAACCTACATATTCTATCTGTGCATTATATTGTAATTTATATATACTATCCGCATTTCCCATAGCCTGTGTAATGTTATTTATTTCTTTTTCAATGTTATCAATAGAATCATAATAGCCAAGCGTAACAGTATGTTCACCCCAAAACGTTACTTTATCTATACCAACTAAAATATATTTTGGCTCACCTTTTTTAGGTAATGCTATTTTTGACGTGCGTACACCTTGGCATACAACTACTCTTTCATTATCAAAAGTTTTTATAGTTATTTTACCTAAAGACTGAGATATTAGAACCTTATTATCCTTTTTTTCCAAAACTTCGTTGCCCATTAAATAATCTAAAGATACATTTAACTTTTTTGAAATTACAAGCAATTTTTCTGTTTCAGGGTATCCATTTCCAGATTCCCATTTTGAAATAGCCTGCCTTGATACTCCTAGTATCTCCGCCAACTCTTCTTGAGTAACTCTATTTTCTTTTCTAATTGCTTTTAAATTTTCAGCAAAACTCATTTTAATACCTCTTTTCGTAAAATTTATATTCAAACAATACCATAAAATATAAACTTTTTACACCAACCCACTTTTGCATTTACGCAACTTAAGTTTTCATTTAAGATATTTTGCCCTATTTATATAAATTATTTAAAACGTGCAATTTCGCTTACATCTTTTCTAGGTGATGAATTAATTGTTTCATCTGGATAACCAAAAGTTATTACAGTTCCTACTGTTTCACCTTCTGGCAATCCAATAATGTCTGCAATTGCTTTATCATCAATAACGCCAAAAATACAAGTTCCTATACCCTTTTCATATGCTGCTAAGCAGAATGTTTGGCACGCAATACCAGCGTCGAACATTTCCCATTCATTTGATTTTGTTGTTGCAAAATCGTCTTTTGAAATGTCTAATTTACCGCTTTTGCCTTGTACATAACTTAACACCAAAATATTTTTTGTGTTTTTCAAAGTGTTTTTGTTATACGTAAATCCATTTACACCTTTTTCAGAAATTTTTGCAATCATTTCTTCGTCTGTTATAAAGTTGTAACGTGCTATTTGAAAATTTGCCCATGACGGTGCATACTTTGTCATTTCCATAATTTCTTCTAAAACTTCTTTACTTACTACCTCATCTTTATACTTTCTTATACTTCTTCTGCCTTTTATTAAATCTACTGCGTTCATAAATATTAACTCCTTTTGTTTTGTTATTTAATGATTTTATTATACCACCATAAAACATCAAATACAATTATGGATAATTTTGTCAGTACGGATAAATTTGTCCGTACATTATTCAAGTACAATCTTTGCATAATTAAATCTTTGATTATACTTATTTCCCCACACTGTAAGTGAGGTAAGTATTGGTAAAACTTCATATCCTATCTCAGTTAAAGAGTATTCAACACGCAAAACTTTTTCCTCAAATACTTCCCTTTTAATTATCTTTGACTTTTCAAGCTCTCTTAATTCTCGTGAAAGCACTCTTTCGCTTATTGACGGCGTTAGACGTTTTAACTCGCCATAACGTAATTTTTCTTTAGAACCTATATGACAAATTAAAATAGGTTTCCATTTACCTCCTATTAAATCAAGAGTTAATTCCATATTACAATTGAATGTTTTTAAATTGTCCATTCTTACACCTCTAATAAAAACGGAGAATAGCTCAAAAAACTACTCTCCACATTTTAATATTTATTATTTTCTAGCCACTTTAGTGTCTTGTGCAGCTTTTACAACTGCTTTTGCAACTGCTGGTGCAATTCTTTTATCAAGTGCAGATGGTAAAATATACTCTGGTTTCAACTCATCTTCACTAATCAAGCTTGCAATTGCTACCGATGCAGCAATTTTCATTTCGTCGTTTATTTCGCTTGCTCTACAGTCTAAAGCTCCTCTAAAAATTCCTGGGAATGCTAAAACGTTGTTTATTTGATTTTCAAAGTCTGAACGTCCAGTTCCTACTACTTTTGCTCCACCCTCTTTTGCAAGGTCTGGCATAATTTCAGGCGTTGGGTTTGACATTGCAAATACTATTGGATCTTTTGCCATGCTTTTTATCATATCCACATCTACTATATTTGGAGCAGATACGCCCAAGAACACATCAGCACCTACCATAGCATCTTTCAAGCTACCTTTTAATAGGCCTTTATTTGTAATTTCTGCAATTAAAGCTTTTTCTTCATTTAAACTTGTGTCACCTTTGCAAACTATACCGGCTCTATCTACCATTATAATGTCAGTTGCACCCATGTTAAATAAGTGTTTTGCTATTGCGATACCTGCTGAACCTGCACCACTTATAACAATTTTTAAATCTTCCATTTTTTTATTAACAATTTTAAGTGCGTTAATCATTCCAGCTGCTGTTACAATAGCTGTACCGTGTTGGTCATCATGGAAAATTGGAATATCACAAACTTCTTTTAATTGTCTTTCAATTTCAAAACAACGTGGAGCTGCTATATCTTCTAAGTTTATTCCACCAAAGCTACCTGATATTAAATATACTGTTTTAACTATATCTTCAACACTTTTAGAACGTACACATATTGGGAATGCATCTACATCTGCAAACTCTTTAAATAGAACGCATTTACCTTCCATAACTGGCATACCAGCTTCAGGGCCTATATCTCCTAAACCTAGAACTGCTGTACCATCTGTTACTACTGCTACTAAATTATGTCTTCTTGTAAGTTCAAAAGATTTTTCATAATCTTTTTCTATTTCTAAACAAGGTTGAGCCACTCCAGGAGTGTATGCTATAGATAAATCTTCACTTGTTTTTAATTCTATTGTTGATACAACTTCTAATTTACCGCCCCACTCGTAATGCTTTTCTAATGATTTTTCTCTAATGTCCATCTAATACACACTCCATATATTTTTTTATAATTATATCTTAAATAGAAAAAAAATGCAACACCATTATTTTTACTTTAAATATAGTTTAACTTTGTGAATTTAGCAGTTCAACAACTTGTCTAACAATTGCCTCTGATAAATTTGGCGGTACTGCATTACCTACATGCTCACATCTTTTACTATGGTTACCAAAAAATTTATATTTTAAAGGAAATCCTGTTATACAAGCAGCTTCTCTAACTGTTATACTTCTATGCTCTCTAGGGTGAACTGGAAAATTACTATGTCCTGGAACAAGTGTAGGACTAGCAGTATTTCCGTTTAACCTCATTGTATTTCCTCTTGAATAAAATTTGCTTATTTTTAAATCATTTGGCAATTTATCTATATGATTAGCTATGCTATCTCCTTCTGGGATATATTTAAATCTGGCAATAGTTTTATCACTATGCTTCATTGGCAAGTTATCAACGTCTGCTAAATCTGTGTAATCTATTTCACTTAGAGCATCATTCACTGTTTTCACAGGAAAATATTCAGCTACTTCATTATATTCGTTAGCATATTTATGTTTTAAGTATTCATCTATGTGTGTTGGGGACGGAAAAACAAAATCTCCTTTTATATCATTTCTAACTGCTACAATTATAACTCTTTCTCTCCTTGTTGCCGAGCCAAACATAGAGGAATTTAATACTTTTGTGTACACTCTATAACCCATATCACTATAAAGAGATTTTATATCATCCATAACTGAGATTAAATATTTTTTTTCCCTTAAAAACATCAGCATTTTTTCTTTTTTCTCTCTTAATAATTTTCCATTATTCTCAAACTCAACTGTTATTTTATTTGATTTTCTTAAACTAGCTTTAATCCCTTTATAGTCTTCTATATTTTTCCATAGTACATCTATTTCATCTGATATATTTTCAGGTGTATTTTTACGTAAAACAAGTGCATTTGCTATGCCAGGCACGTTTTCAATTATACTAAGTTTAGGTAGTATAACCTTAACTAATTCCAATTGCTTATGATAAAAATAATTTCTTTCATCATTTGGTTTTCTTTCGCCAGCCATACTAAATCCTTTGCAAACAATACCACCAAATAAAACGTCTAACTCTTTTGGTTTCATCTTTGTTTTTTCTAACACATAGCTAGGATTAATATCCAAAATACTACTTTCATCAACAAATGCCGTTTTAAGTATTTCTGGATTATTATATGTTAATGTCTTTAAGCAGTCTTTATTTATATCATTTACGTATTTTGAAACAAACCCATTTCTTTTAAACCCTAAATGAGAACCACCAGCTCCTACAAAAGTTTCATATACCGTATACTTCATTATTTCTCCATTCTCCATTTTTAATTAGCTCTTCATATCTTTTTATATATTCATAAGCTATGCTGTTTTCCTTTATTTTCTTATGAAATGTTTCTTTAGTTATCTCTAAAGGGTTATACACTAAAGTTCTCATATCTTTTCTTGGGTCAAACGCAATAAATCCATAATCATCTTTAAATATATTTAACCAACTTGAAATATACCTGTTTGAAGATTGTGTTAAGAATAACACATCTCTATTTTTATATCTATTTCTAATTTTTTCTGAAAACTCACTATTATTTAACCTTACACTATTGTTGCCGTCGAAACACTTAATTATTTCATTAGCATAATTAGAAATATAACTCGTATAAATTTTTTCGGCAAATTCTTCATAATCTAATATAGCTAAAGATTTACCTATAGGTGTTAGCATATTTTGTGATGTAATAAATCCTAACGATGATAATGATATAAAAGCATTTCTCCAGTTACCATTATTAACACTATTTATTTTAACTAAAAAATTTTTTTCTATATTTTTCCTATTGACACTTGTAATACCTATTTGATAAAAAAACAGTAAAAGCTTTAATAAAATATAGTATTCAAAAATTCTATTATCTCTTAAATAATATTGCGATATTGTAACTATATTGTTTTCAGTCGCTTTAGCCAGCTTGTTCAGCTCTTCTTGCGATATTGCTCTAACAGCATTACTCTTTTCATTGATTTCTAAAATAATTGTTGATTTTGGGTATTTAAATCTTCCTATATTAAATGGGTTATTACTAATTACAGAGGAAGGGAATGCATACAATGTATTAAAATCGTCATCGTAAGGAATAGATTTGAGGGAAATGTTTTTTTCGTTAAAATATTCGTATTGAAATATTTGTCCTATCCCTCTTACATAATCTGTAATATTTATTTTTCCACCTTTAACTTCAATTATAGAACGTATTTTATCATTATGTATTAAAGTAAAGTCAGCTATTATACCATTGATGTATTCATCTTCATGAATTAATCTATAATTATTCGTGATACCTAAAACAGATGCTACACCCTCTTTTATAATAGAGTTATTCATAATTAAATCATGAACTTTATTTTCTTGCAAAAACTCTGCCATTTCATCACTCCTATATAACACATTAAATTTCAAATACTATGATTAATCACATATCCTATACATAATAGCAGATAGTTATTAATACCAGCTTTTATGATTTATATTTTATCATATTTTATTTAAATAATCAAATTTATATAAATAAATTAACCGACATCAAACGGACATCAAAAAGGGCTTGTTACTAAGCGAAAACCCAGTAAACAAGCCATTTGTTGGATATAAAAATTATCTTTTTGAGAATTGAGGAGCTCTACGTGCAGCTTTAAGACCGTATTTTTTACGCTCTTTCATTCTAGGATCTCTAGTTAAGAATCCAGCTCTTTTTAGAGCAGGTCTTAATGCTTCGCTATCATATTGTAATAAAGCTCTTGAAACGCCATGACGAATAGCACCAGCTTGACCAGTAACACCGCCACCAGCAACTGTGCAAACTATGTCAAAATTGCCAGTAGTATTTGTTAAAGCTAGAGGCTGACGAACTATTAATTTTAAAGTTTCTAGTCCGAAATAATCATCAATATCTCTGTTGTTTATTGTGATTTTTCCTGTACCTTTGTATAATCTTACTCTTGCAACAGAGCTTTTTCTTCTTCCTGTTCCATAGAAAAATGGTATTGTATTGTACATATTAGTTGCCTCCTTTCAAATTATAGAGCAATTGGTTGTTGAGCTTCATGAATATGCTCAGCACCTGCGTATACTTTTAATCTTGTTAAAGCTTTTCTACCGATAGTGTTTGATGGAACCATACCTTTAACTGCTAGTTCCATAGCTTTTTCTGGTTTAGTAGCCATTAAAGTATCGTATCTTGTAGATTTTAAGTGACCTACATAACCTGTGTGACGGTGGTAGTATTTTTGAGTAAGTTTTTTACCTGTTAATACAACATCAGCACAGTTGATAATGATAACGTGGTCGCCACAATCAACGTGAGGTGTATAAGTTGTTTTGTTTTTCCCTCTTAAAATGTCGGCTGCCATTGCAGCAACACGGCCTAGAGGTTTGCCAGTAGCGTCTATGATGTACCATTTACGTTCAAATTCGCCTGGTTTTGCCATATAAGTTGACATATTGAAATCCTCCCTTTTGGATAATGAAATTATTGCAAGCAAAAGCGTTGCAACTTCGTAAGTAAGATAATAACATATAAATAATGCATAGTCAACACTTTTTTTAAAAAAATTGATATGTTTAATAATTATCTCCGATTTTCTTTAAAATACTTTGTTTTTCTCTTGTATATTCATTTGCTATTTTACATTTTTAGATAAACTTACAATCTTCAATATTAAGAAAATCCACAAACAATTAAAGCTTTACAGAATTTTATTTAAGTTTTGTTATGATAATAAAAAGTTCAAATGCTATACTACAGTGTTATGATACAATAGATAGGTAACAAATAAAAATAGAAAATAGACTCCAAATAT
>CAYJFG010000004.1:24878-34098 GCA_964369305.1 uncultured Eubacteriales bacterium | reverse complement strand
CTTATCCATGGTTTATATTATATCATACTTTTTACGATTTTGGGAGTAGAACCTTTTCTTGATTGACACAAATTTTTATGGTAGAATGACTTAATCTTAATTTACTGGAGTTGACTTATGAACGGATACGACTTTGACAAAACAATTTACAATGGCGATTGCACAAAAGATTTTTACTTTTACTGCTTAAAAAAACACCCAAAAGTTTTTTTTAAAGTTCCAAACGCTATTAGCGGTGCTATATCTCATTACATATTAAAGAAAAAGACAAAAACACAATTTAAAGAAAAAATGTATACCTTTCTGCTATGTGTAAATTCTTCTAAAGACATCTTAGAATTTTGGGATAGACACGAACATAAAATTAAGAGTTGGTATATAAACCAAAAAAAAGATGATGATATAATTATTTCAGCATCACCTCATTTTTTAATTGATGAAATATGTAAAAGGCTTGATATCAAAAATGTTATTGCTTCAAAAGTTGATGTTAAAACTGGGAAATATACTGGTTTAAATTGTTATGGCGATGAAAAGGTTGTAAGATTTAATAAAGAGTTTAGTGGCTCTATAATTGAAAATTTCTATTCAGACTCATATAGCGATACTCCATTAGCAAATATTTCAAATAAAGCTTTTTTAGTTACAGGTGATAATATTAAAAATTGGTAATAAATTAAGCATTTGATGTTATTTATACCAAAAAGTATTGTTTTTTTCTTAAAAAGTGTTATAATATCGAATAAAGGTTTTTCGTCATATCAATACTATATTTAATTTTTAAAGGACTATTTTTATGAACATATTTAAGATAATTGGCAAGAAAAAAAATATTGCAATTGTATCTTTTTTTAAATCTAATTTTAAATTAACAAGAAATCGCATAATAGCTTTAGGTTTTTTGTCTTTTATTTTTTTAGGCTCAATTTTGCTTATGTTGCCTATTTCCTCCAAAAGTGGTGAGTGGACGCCTTATCTCGATTCGCTATTCACCTCAACATCTGCAACTTGTGTAACTGGTCTTGTTGTATATGACACATATACGCAATGGTCACTTTTTGGGCAACTTGTAATATTATCGCTTATACAAATAGGTGGTATAGGTTTTATGACTATTGTTACTATGCTTTCTATTGCTTTAAAGCGACACATTGGAATACAAGAGCGACTACTAATTATGCAAACTGCTGGTAGTCTTAAAATGACTGGTCTAGTTTCACTTATAAAAAGAATTATAATAGCAACTTTTACAATAGAGTTAATTGGAGCTATTATATTATCTACTAGATTTATTCCAGATATGGGCGTTCTTCGTGGTATTTACTATTCTGTTTTCCATAGCGTTTCTGCATTTTGCAACGCAGGATTTGACTTGCTCGGGTATTTTTCACCTTTCTCCTCACTTACACATTATCAAGGCGATATAGTTGTGAATATAACTATTATGGCTTTAGTAATTATTGGTGGTTTAGGTTTCTTTGCGTGGAGCGACATTATAAAAGTAAAATTCAAATTCAAAAAATTACAACTGCACAGTAAAATGGTACTTCTTGCTACTGCTATATTATTAATTGCAGGTTTCATAGGGTTTTTCCTATTTGAATTTAACCATTCTTTAAAAGATTTAAGTCTTAGTGATAAAATTTTAGCTTCAATGTTTCAGTCCGTTTCACCTAGAACGGCAGGCTTTAATACTGTAGATTTATCGACTTTATCAGACGGCGGAACAACTCTTACATCGATTTTAATGTTTATTGGTGGTAGTCCAGGGTCAACTGCTGGCGGTATTAAAACTACTACATTTTTAGTCTTAATACTTGAAATTATCGCTATTGCTCGTGGTAAATCTCATGTAATTATATTTAAACGAAAATTAGACGATACTATCATTAAACAAGCTGGTGCTATTGTGACTACTTATATTTGTGCCGTTTGTATTTCTTGTTTTATTTTCTTTACTTTTGAAAAATACGACTTATCTAACACTTTATTTGAAGTAATTTCTGCTATTGGCACTGTAGGACTTTCAACAGGTATAACTCCTGACCATACCCCAGCTACTAAAATCGTGTTAATTGTATTAATGTTTTTAGGTAGAGTAGGTGCTTTAACTTTCATTTTAACTTTAGCACAAAATAAAAATGTACCGCCACTTGACAGACCTACAGATAAAATAATGGTAGGTTAGTATTGCAAAATCTACATTTTTTGATATAATATTCATAAGTAATAATCGGAGGATTTAGAAATGAAATCTTATTTAATTATAGGCATGGGACGTTTTGGTTCTCATCTTGCAAAAAAACTTTATGACTTAGGACATGAAGTTGTAATTATTGACAGAACGGAATCAAAAATTGCCCCTCATAAAGCTTTATATGACGACGCACATATAGGCGATTGCACAAACCCTAATGTGTTAAAAGAACTTGGTATAAATAACTTTGATGTTTGTTTTGTAACAATTGGAGATAACTTTCAATCTTCACTTCAAATTACATCTTTACTAGATGAAATGGGTGCAAAAAAAGTTGTATCTAAAGCAAACAGCGATATTCAGGCGAAGTTTTTAAAAAGAAATGGTGCAACTGAAGTTGTGTACCCTATAAAGGAAGTTTCTGAAAATTTAGCTATTAGAATGAGTGCAAACAACTTATTTGACTATATTGAGTTAAGCAGTGATTACTCTATATCTGAATGTTTAGTCCCTGAAATTTGGCTTGGAAAAACAATAGCAGATGCTGATGTTAGAAAAAAACACAACGCAAATATTTTAGCTATCAAACAAAATAATAGTGTTATTACAATGCCTACTGCTAGTTATACTTTTGAATACGGCGACCATGTAATAATAATGGCAAAAAATTCTGATTTATTTAGATTTGTTAATTCTGTAGACAAATAATATTTTAATAATATTGAAAGGTAAGGGATAATTCTCTTGCCTTTTTTTCTTTATTTTCTATTTAAAATTTATTATCATAAAATTTTTTGATATAATAGTAAAAGATAAATCTTTAGAAAATATACAGGTGGGAAAAATGTCATTAAAAAGCATAAAAATAAAAGGTGCAAGGGAACATAACTTAAAAAATGTAGATATAGAAATACCTAGAGATAAACTTATAGTTTTTACAGGGCTTTCAGGCTCTGGTAAATCTAGTCTTGCATTTGATACAATATACGCTGAGGGACAAAGAAGATATGTTGAGTCTTTATCTTCGTATGCTCGTCAATTTTTAGGACAAATGGAAAAACCTAACGTTGACAGTATTGAGGGGCTTTCTCCAGCAATTTCAATAGACCAAAAAACAACTTCAAAAAACCCACGTTCAACCGTTGGAACAGTTACAGAAATTTACGACTATTTAAGACTATTATACGCAAGAATAGGTATCCCCCACTGCCCTGTTTGTGGAAAACCTATAAAACAACAAACTATAGACCAAATTGTAGATAAAGTTTTAAAACTTGAAAATAGAACTAAAATACAAATACTTTCTCCTTTAGTAAGAGGAAGAAAAGGCGAACATATAAAAATTCTTGAAAATGCACGTAAAAACGGTTATGTAAGGGTTAGAATTGACGATATAATTTACGATTTATCGGAAAATATTAAGCTTGAAAAAAACAAAAAACATAATATAGAAATAGTTATCGATAGACTTATTATTGATGAAAATATCCGTTCAAGGCTTACTGATTCTTTAGAAACTGCATCAAATTTAGCAGGCGGATTATGTATTGTTAATGTAATTGATGGCGAAGATATGCTATTCTCTCAAAATTACGCTTGCCCAGAACATGGTGTTAGTATTGAAGAATTAACACCTAGTATGTTTTCATTTAACAACCCACGAGGTGCGTGCAGTAAATGCACAGGGCTTGGCGTTTTTATGAAAATCGACCCAAATATTATAATACCTGATAAAAGTAAATCTATTAATGAGGGTGGTATTAAAGCATCTGGTTGGGCAATGGAGGGTAACACAATTGCTAATGCATACTTTGATTCACTATCTAAAAAATACAACTTTTCTCTTGATGTACCAGTAGGTGAGCTTTCAGACGAGATAATAGACATTATTTTATATGGAACTAGAGGAGAAGAAATAGAGTTTACACGAGAAAGCAGTAAAACTAAATATAAATCTAAAGCACCTTTTGAGGGTATTATAAATAATTTAGAACGTAGATTTCGAGAAACTCAAAGCAGTTGGATAAAATCGGAGCTTGAAGCTTATATGAGTAGCACACCTTGCGATGAGTGCGGTGGTATGAGGTTATCAAAAGAAAGTTTGTCTGTTAAAGTTGAAAATATTAATATTAGTGAATTTTGCGAGTTGTCAGTTGATAAAGCGTACGACTTAGTAAATAATTTAACGCTATCTAAAAGGGACGCTATGATTGCTAAAGAAATTTTAAAGGAAATATGCGAGCGTTTTGGATTTTTAAAAAGTGTAGGTCTTGGTTATTTAACTTTAGCACGTTCATCAGGTACACTTTCAGGCGGTGAAAATCAACGTATAAGGCTTGCAACTCAAATTGGTTCATATTTAATGGGTGTACTTTATATATTAGATGAACCTAGTATTGGTTTACATCAAAGAGATAACGACAGACTTTTGAAAACTCTTGAAAGATTAAGAGATTTAGGAAATACAGTAATAGTTGTTGAACATGACGACGATACAATGTATATTGCCGATTATATCGTTGATATAGGCCCTGGTGCTGGTATCCATGGTGGCGAAATTGTATGTATGGGTACAGTTGACGAAATTAAACAGTGCGACAAATCTATTACAGGACAATATTTAAGCGGTAAAAAAACTATCGAAATGCCAGACGAAAGACGAAAAGGAAACGGTAATATTTTAAAAATTGTAAACGCTACTCAAAACAATTTAAAAGGTGTAAATGTCGAGTTCCCTCTAGGTGAATTTATATGTGTAACTGGTGTTTCTGGTTCTGGTAAATCATCACTTATAAACGATATACTATATAAGCAATTAGCACATAAACTTAATAAAGCGAAGACAAAAGCTGGAAAGCATGAAACTATAGAGGGTGTTGAGTTTTTAGACAAAGTTATCGATATAAACCAATCGCCAATTGGTAGAACTCCTCGCTCAAACCCTGCCACTTATACTGGCGTTTTTACAGATATTAGAGAGCTATATGCTCAAACTCAAGAAGCAAAGATGAGAGGTTTTAGTTCTGGTAGATTTTCATTTAACGTAAAAGGCGGTAGGTGCGAAGCTTGTCAAGGTGATGGTATTTTAAAAATTGAAATGCACTTTTTACCAGATATTTATATCCCATGTGAAGTGTGCAAAGGTAAAAGATATAATAGAGAAACTTTAGAAATAAAATATAAAGGTAAGACTATTCACGACGTTTTAGAAATGACAGTTGAAGAGGGTTTGTCGTTCTTTTCAAATATTCCAAAAATTGAAAGAAAGCTACGTACACTTTTTGAAGTGGGCTTAGGATATATAAAAATAGGTCAACCAGCTACTACTCTTTCAGGTGGTGAAGCACAAAGGGTAAAACTTGCTACAGAACTATCAAAACGCTCAACTGGAAAAACAATTTATATCCTTGATGAACCTACAACAGGACTTCATATAGCAGACGTTCATAAGCTTATATATGTACTTCAAAGACTTGTTGACGCTGGCAATACTGTTATAGTTATTGAACATAACTTACATCTAATTAAAACTGCCGACCATATTGTAGATTTAGGACCAGATGGCGGAGATAAAGGCGGAAATATTGTAATTTGCGGAACACCTGAAGAAGTTGCGAACTGCAAAGACTCCTACACAGGATATTATTTAAAAAACTATCTTTAAATGTTGACATATAAAGATATTTGCAATATACTTATATTAGGAAAAACTATAAAAATTTACAATAAAACAATATAGTTTAAAAGGAGAAAAATAATGATTAATGTACCTGAAATTTTCGGTAGTCTAGTTTTTGACGACCATTCGATGCAAGAAAGATTACCAAAAGAAACTTACAAAGCTTTAAAGAAAACAGTTTTATACGGTGAGCCTTTAGATATAAACGTAGCGAATATCGTAGCCAATTCAATGAAAGATTGGGCTTTAGAAAAAGGCGCTACTCACTACACTCACTGGTTCCAACCAATGACAGGAATAACAGCCGAAAAACACGACAGTTTTATAAACTCAACCGCAAGCGGTAACGTTATAATGGAGTTTTCTGGAAAACAACTTATTAAAGGTGAGTCTGATGCGTCTAGCTTCCCATCTGGCGGACTTAGAGCAACATTTGAGGCACGTGGATATACTGCATGGGACCCAACATCATACGCTTTTATTAAAGATGGTACACTTTGTATCCCTACAGCGTTTTTCTCATTTACAGGTGAAGCGTTAGACAAAAAAACACCTCTTTTAAGATCAATGGATAGAATAAGCGACGAGTCTATAAGAATTTTAAGACTTTTTGGCGACAACGAAACTACAAGAGTAATTACAACTGTAGGTGCTGAGCAAGAATACTTCTTAGTAGACGAGAAACTTTATAGAAAAAGAATAGATTTAAGATTTTCAGGAAGAACTCTTTTTGGTGCTAAAGCTCCAAAAGGACAAGAACTTGAAGACCACTACTTTGGCTCAATAAAACCACGAGTAGCAGCGTATATGAAAGAGCTTGATGAAGAGTTATGGAAACTTGGTATATTATCAAAAACAAAACATAACGAAGTTGCCCCTGCTCAACATGAACTTGCACCAATTTTCACAACAACTAACATAGCTACAGACCATAACCAATTAACAATGGAAATTATGAGAAACACTGCAAGAAGACACGGTATGTCTTGTCTTCTTCATGAAAAACCATTTGCAGGTGTAAACGGAAGTGGTAAACATAACAACTGGGCAATAGCTACAAATACAGGTAGAAACCTTTTAGAGCCTACAAAATATCCATCACAAAACACTGAGTTTTTACTATTTTTAGCAGCAATTATAAAAGCTGTTGATGTATATCAAGATTTACTTAGAGTTAGTGTTGCAAGTGCAGGCAACGACCATAGACTAGGTGCAAACGAAGCCCCTCCAGCTATTATTTCAATATTCTTAGGCGATGACTTAACAGACATCTTAGAGAGCATGGAAAAAGGCGAAGAACACGGCGACAAAAAAGCTGGTAGAATGGATACAGGTACTGCCGTTTTACCTCATTTTAGAAAAGATACTACAGATAGAAACAGAACATCTCCATTTGCATTCACAGGTAATAAGTTTGAATTTAGAATGCTTGGTTCTTCAATAAATATCTCATATTCTAATACAGTTATTAATACAATGGTTGCAGAAATTTTAAGCGAATTTGCAGACAAATTAGAAAAAGAACCTAATTTTGATGAGGCGGTTATTGAGTTAATAAAAGAAACTTACAAGAACCATAAAAGAATTGTATTCAACGGAAATAACTACTCTGCCGAGTGGGAGCAAGAAGCAAAAGCAAGAGGTCTTTCAAACTTAAAAACTATGCCAGATGCAATGGTAAAATATATTGAAAGAAAAAATATTGACTTATTTGTTAAAAATAAAATCCATACAGAAGCAGAAGTACTTTCAAGAAATGAAATTCAACTTGAGAATTACTCAAAAACATTAAATATTGAAGCATTAACTATGCTTGAAATGGCAAAAAGGGATATTATGCCTGCCGTTATCACTTATGTAAAAGAACTTACAGACACTGCAAATGCTAAAAAGATGTTATCCCCTGACTTAGTATCAGACGCTGAAATTGCACTTGTTAAAAAACTTTCAAGCTTGCTTCAAGAATTTTCAATTAAAATTGATGAACTTGAAAAAGAAGATGCTAACGCAAAATCAAAAAGCACAGCTCAAGAAATGGCAAACTATTTTAAAGATAAAGTATTCCCAGTAATGGAAGAGTTACGTGCTATTGGTGATGAAATGGAAGAAAACACAAGCTCAAAATATTGGCCAATGCCAACATATAGCGAACTGTTATTTAGCATATAATACGAAAACAAATATTAAAGATTTACTCTTTTGATGTGCAAAACATTGAATACAACTGTTACATCTTTAGAAATTACAATTTATAGAGGACGGTTTTTTGCCGTCCTCTTAATAAATAAAAGGAGATGAAAAAATGAATATATCAAACGAAGAGATACTATCACTTAGAAAAAAAGCTCTTGAAAAGTATTTTGGTAGAATGAACAACAAGCAAAAAAGTGCAGTTTTTCAAACTGAAGGTGCATTACTTATTTTAGCTGGTGCGGGAAGCGGTAAAACTACAGTACTTGTAAATAGAATAGAAAATATTTTAAGATATGGTAGTGCTTATACTAGCGACAAAATTACATATGATTTATCAAACGAAGATGTAGAGCTACTTAAAAAAGCAACTGAAAATGGAGAAATAAGCGACGATTTAGCTTATAAAATAAGCGTTTTTCCTCCTAATGCATGGCAAATACTTGCAATAACGTTTACAAATAAAGCAGCTAACGAATTAAGAGAAAGAATTAATAAAAAAATTCCAAATAGCGGTGATATTTGGGCTGCAACTTTCCATAGTGTTTGTTCAAGAATTTTAAGACGCTTTGGAGATAAATTAGGTTATACATCAAACTTTACAGTTTATGGAACTGACGACCAAAAAAGACTTATAAAAGAATGTTTAAAAACACTGCAAATAGACGAAAAAATCTTACCACATAAAGAAGTTTTAAGTAAAATTTCACGTGCTAAAGATAAAGGTATAACACCAGAGGCGTACATAGAGTTAAACGAAAAAACAGACAGTAAACTTGAACTTATTGCACGTGCGTATCAGCTATACCAAAACAAATTAAAGTCAGCAGATGCTATGGACTTTGACGACATTATATGCAACACAGTTGAACTTTTCGAGAAAAACCCTGATGTATTAGAGTTATATCAAAATCAATTTAAATATGTAATGGTTGACGAATATCAAGACACAAACATGATACAATATAAACTTGTAGATTTAATCTCTAAAAAAAGAGGAAATTTATGCGTTGTTGGCGATGATGATCAAAGTATTTATAAATTCAGAGGTGCTACAATTGAAAATATTTTAAGTTTTGAAAATACTTTCCCTAGTGCCACTGTAATAAGGCTTGAACAAAATTACAGATCTACTCAAAACATATTAGACGCTG
>CAYJFG010000004.1:15541-24868 GCA_964369305.1 uncultured Eubacteriales bacterium | reverse complement strand
CTGCAAACGAAGTTATCAAAAACAATTTGGGCAGAAAAGGCAAAAACCTTTGGACAGAAAATAAAAAAGGCGAAAAAATAGCGTTAAACACTTTATATAGCGAACGTGAAGAAACAATGTTTATCGCAAATAAAATTGATGAGCTTGTAAAGCAAGGTTATAATTATAGTGACTTTGCAATTCTTTATAGAATGAATGCTCTTTCAAACTCGCTTGAGCAGTCACTTTCAAGAAAAGGTGTACCATATAGAATGATTGGTGGACTTAGGTTCTATGACAGGGAAGAAGTAAGAGATATTATAGCGTACTTACAAGTTGTAGACAATCCTAAAGATGATGTTAGACTTAAAAGAATTATAAATAAACCTAAAAGAAGTATTGGCGATGTTACAATCGGTAAAGCATCTCAACTTGCAATTCTTCAAGATGTAAGCTTATTTGAAATTCTTAAAAACGCTAGTAATTATGCAGATTTAAAAAGAAGTGCTAAAAAATGCGAGGAATTTTGTGAGCTTATTGAAAAACTAAATCACTTAAACAATAACGGTTCTTCAATTCAAGAGATTTACAAAGAGATTTTAAAATCAACAAATTACGTTGACGGTTTTATAAGACGTGAAAAAGATAATATAGAAACTAGAATTGAAAATATTGATGAATTACTAACTAGTATAGTTAAATATGAGCAAGAAAACGACGAACCATCACTAAGCGGATTTTTAGAGGAAATTTCACTATTTACAGACTTAGATAATTACGATAATGATGCACAAACTGTAATTTTGATGACACTACATAGTGCAAAAGGTCTTGAATTTCCAGTAGTATTTATAACAGGTATGGAAGATGGTATTTTCCCATCAAGGCAAAATTTTTATTCACCAGACGAAATGGAAGAAGAAAGACGACTTGCTTATGTTGGTATTACACGAGCAAAAGAAAAATTATTTATATGCAATGCAAGCGAGAGAATGTTATTTGGTACAACACAAAGAAATAGCGTTTCTAGGTTTGTAAAGGAAATTCCTCCATATTTAATTGAAAATATAAGCGAAAAATCAAGCCCACATCAAAGAGTTCAACCTGTATTTCAAGCTACTAAACCAAATCAAGCTTTTGGTAGCAAAATTGATATACAAAAACCTATGCAACAAACTACTAGTTCAGTAGATTTTAAAGTTGGACAACAAGTTAGACATAATGTTTTTGGTGTAGGTTTAGTAGTGTCAACTATGCCTTTAGCAAACGACATGATGTTAGAAATTGCCTTTGATAAAGTTGGAACAAAAAAAGTAATGGCTAAATATTCAAAAATTGAAATAATTTGACTACTAGAAAGGATTTTATATTATGAAAAAAATAGTTATATCATTATTAACTTTACTTGTTTTAATATTTACTTTAAGTGCTTGCACGCAGCCTACAGAACCTACAAAAGTTACAACACAAGACTTTTACGGCGGTTGGGAATATCAAGAACAAGTATGGTGCGAATTTTACGACAATGGCTATTGTTTAATCGGCGGAATACACGGAACTTATGAGCTTGATGAAGAAACAATGGAGTTTTCTATTAAACCTAACGGATCAGACCAATGGCAAACTTTCACATGGAGCGATGAAACTCAGGGTATAAAAATTGAGCAGTGGCACTTAGCTGACGATATTTTATACTTAAATGGATATTTATATCACAAATCAGCCCAAGAAGTGACTATGCCAGAAGAAGAAACAACAAGCGAAAATTAAAAACAGTATAATATAGAACAATGGGTCGAGCCTGTAAAATATTTTGTGTAAAGTCTATATCCTATTCTATGGTAAAACGCTTTATTTTGATAGCTGTGTGGTTTATATTTCCATACGGCTATTTTTAATGTGTGATAACATATTTTGATTAAAGGTCAAGGTCTTTTTACTCAAAATCTAATCGTGAAAATGCTAATTTATAAGCACATTTATGTTACTGCGTTTATTGAATTTTTAGCGTTTTTTATATTCTTCCATCAAAAATTATTTGTAAACTAGAGTGTATTAAATTCCAATTCGTATAATGATTTTATTTACTAATTTTTTTTTAGACATTTTCTTGTCCTCCTGTGGTTTTATTTATTCTACCACAGAAGGACTAGCACTCTGTGTCAATCAAAACTTTACGTATCTGTCGGTTATTTTTGCTTAAAACTGCGTTGTCGTCGGTCGTATACGCCAGTATTACTCCCTCCTTCGTCTTGTTTTAAAGAAAAATTCCACGGCAACTATTGTAAACTTTTAACTGACACAGAGTACTAGTTTACACAAACTTTTTACAGAGCCTATAAACATATAAATTTTACAAATGTTTTGACACTCTCAATTTTTTATAGTACAATAATATTGCATAAAAAACAATTACAAATACATTTTAAAACTTATTAATTAAGAGGTGATTTTTATTAAAATTTACAATGAAATTGCAAATATAGCAGAAAAACACGGAGCAACTAAAGTTATTCTGTTTGGCTCAAGAGCAAGAAAAGATAATACTTCAAATAGTGATATAGATATTGCAGTTTATGGAATAAACAACAATAATAGCGGTATGTTTTGGCACGATATAGAAGAAATACCGACACTTCTTAAGATTGATATTGTTTATATTGATACAAATACAGATGAACTACTTTTAGAAAATATAAAGAGGGACGGAATAATCATTATGGATAAGTATAATAAAAAATTTAGCAATTTTAAAAAAGCAGTAGAGAGATTGAAAGAAGGAATTGCAGAATACGATGTTACTCATTCTACAACAACACGTGACGGAGTTATTCAAAGATTTGAATTTTGTACAGAATTAGCATGGAAAACATTAAGACAAAAACTTATCGACGAGGGATTGTATGATATAAACTCACCAAAAGCAGTGCTGAAAGAAAGCTTTTCATTAAATCTAATCAAAAATGAAAGAATGTGGCTTAATGTTTTAGCTGATATAAATGCAACATCACATATTTACGATGAACAAAAAGCAGACAGAATTTTCAAAAATATAAAAAATGATTATTTAAACTTATTTGAAATCTTAATAGTTGAATTATCTTAATGGTTAAATTATTATAGCTAGAATTCAAACTAGAAAAAAGAGTGTTCTAAGTGACAAAAGTTACTTTTGAGATAGATAGCAAATTAAAAGAACAAACCGAAAAGCTATTTAAAGAACTAGGACTTACTTTTTCTGAAACTATCAGTATATTTTGTGCAAAATGAGTAAGAGAACAAGCAATACCTTTTTATATTTTATTAAGACCATATTCAAACAAAGAATTTCTTATAGCGATAGGATAAGCTAATCAATTAAAGAATTAGCCTAATAAAAAATTCTATAATAGTTTCAAGAAATTACTTAAGGAAGTAGAAAACGAAATGTTTTAACAACATTTATATAAAAAAACTTAAAACCTATAAAGATAATTACAATCTTTATAGGTTTTTGATTTTTTTACTTGCTGTTTCAAAAACATTAAGTAAAAACATATATAAATGGCGTGCTTGGAGGGATTCGAACCCCCGACCTACTGGTTCGTAGCCAGGTACTCTATCCAGCTGAGCTACAAGCACATATTCGCTTAAAGTAGTATACCACATTAAAAAACAAAATGCAAGCATTTTTTATTCAAATCTAAAAAAATATAAGTTGTAATATTAATTGTCCGCTTTTTTCTGATATAATTTTTACCTACTGGGGTCAAGCGTCCATACGCTTGCGATGCTCCAGCGGACGACCGCTGGTCGCTTTTGCAAAAAGCGAAACGTCTTACGCTGTCACTTCTTTCATCGCAGAATTGGCACATACACACCCCAATATTTTTCTTGGATAATTGTTCATCCATTCCTCTAATTCTTGTATCTTTGCTATTGTCACGAATTTAAAATTTGTACCTTTAGGATAGAATCGTCTAATAATTCCATTTGCATTTTCGTTTGTTCCTCTTTCCCATGAACTATAAGGGTGAGCATAATACATTTTAAATCTTTTTCCTCCATATATCGAAGTTTCCATAGCTGTAAAATTAAGAAATTCACTACCATTATCAGCTGTTATAGTCTTGAATATTTCCTTGAACTTCACACCATATTCTTTTTCAAGTTTATTTAGAGCTTTTATTATGGTTTTTTGTTTTTTGTTTGGCAATTTTCGTATTATTTCTTGTCGATATTTTCTCTCTGTAAGCGTTAATAATACGTGTTTTGTGCCTTTTCTTCCTACTACTAAATCAATTTCCCAATGTCCATATTCTTCTCGATTATTTATGCTTTCTGGGCGTTTTTCTATACTTTCACCTTTTAAATTGTTTTTAGCTTTTCTTTTTTCTTTTAGTTTCTTTTTCCAGCCATCAACTCTAAGTAAATCTTTTCGTGTTACAGATATTTCCCCATTGTCGATGTTATTATATACTGTTTTTGCACTTATTTCAATTTCAAATGATAAATTTTCTTCTTTTATTTTATTTAGTGCTGCTTCTGGTGAATATTTTTCTTTTTTTATCTTCTTTTCTAAATATTTGCGTAATTTAGGTGCATCATTTATTTTTGCATACGGTCCTTTATTTTTTGCACTTTGTTCATGCGTTCTTTGCCCTACATCATAACTATAAACAAGTTGGATTGTATAATCAGAATTTAGTTTCTCCCAGCTACCTCTTGCTATTTCACGCCTTAATGTTCTATCTGTACAACCTATAACTCTAGCTATTTCTTTCTTTTTACAGCCTGCTTTTAGCATATTTTCAATCGTTATTCTATCGTTTTCTGAAATGTGCTTGTGTTTTTTGCGTTTTGTGTTATAATCATTTTGACTCATATTGGTCGCTCCTTCTGTTTTTTTGTTTCTCGCAAAAACATTATATCAGATTTTACGACCTTTGTGGGTCTTTTTTTATTTTCGGACAATTAACCTTTCAATTCAGCTCAAATCTAAAAAAATATAAGTTGCGTTAATTGCAATAAGAAATCAGACAATAATAACACGCAACATATCAAACCAATATTACATATTAATCTATTTAATCTATAGCTATTTAACTTTGAAATAAGGTGCTGTCGCATTAAAAACATTTTCGCCATAATAACCAAACTATTGTAGTAATAGGCTACCATGCCTGTCCGAAAAACACCAACTTAATACCTGTTTTTTGGTAGAGCGTGGAAACCCTCCCAAACTTTTTGTTTGTTTTTAATATAAAGCGACAGCCCTTATTTTAATAATTTACGATATTTTATTTAGATTTTACTTAATTACATAAGGTATATAACTATTTTTATAATAAGTTATTCTCTTTATCTTTTAGTAATTTATATTCTATTGACTCTGTAAGTGCCATTCTTGAAGCTTCTACAACGTCTTTTGAAACACCTACTGTAGTCCATATTTTTTCTCCGTCTGTCGATGTAATTAAAACACGTACACTAGCTCCTGTTGCTTGTTTTGAATCCATAACCCTAACTTTGTAGTCTATAAGTCTAACATCTTTAAGTGTTGGATAGAAATTTTCAAGTGCTGAACGCAAAGCTATATCAATAGCATTTATAGGACCATTACCCTCTGCACAAGTAAGGCTCGATTTATTTTCAACTTGAATTTTTACTGTTGCAGTTGCAGTATAATTTTTTTCACAAGGTACACCAGTTATAATTTTATAATTTATTAACTCAAAGAAGTCTTTATGTGCACCTGTAATTCTTCTTATAAGCATTTCAAAACTTGCGTCGGCTCCCTCATATTGATAGCCCTCTTGCTCCATTTTTTTAAGCGTTTCAATAATTTTGGTAGTTTCGCTACTATGTTTTTCTATAGTTGCATCAACTTTTTTTATTTTTTCAAAAACGGCAGTTCTACCAGATATTTCACTCATTAGAAAGCGTCTTTCATTCCCTACAACTTCAGGTGCAGTATGTTCAAAAGAGCGTGAAAGCTTTAAAACTCCGTCAGCGTGCATTCCTGCTTTGTGAGCAAAGGCACTAATACCTACAAATGGTTCGCTTTTTTTAAGTGATATATTAGAAATTTCTGCTACTGTTCTTGCTACAGAAGTTAAGTTTTTCATATTCTCTTCTGGGATACATTGAATATTACATTTTAGTTGTAAGTTTGGAATAATTGTTGATAAGTTAGCATTACCACAACGCTCGCCATATCCTAAAAAAGTTCCTTGAACTTGTGTAGCACCTGCTTTTACAGACATAATTGAATTTGCAACTGCCATACCAGTATCATTATGAACGTGTATACCTACTTTCCCTTTAAACATTTCATCTACTTTTTTTGTAATTTCGTATATTTCATCTGGGAAACAGGCTCCGTTTGTGTCGCACAACACTAGACATTCTGCTCCTGCATCATGTGCTGATTTTAATGCACTTAGTGAGTATTCACTATCATTTTTATATCCATCAAAGAAATGTTCAGCATCAAAGAAAACACGCTTGCCCTCATCTTTTAAGAATTTACAAGTGTCATAAATCATTTTTAAGTTTTCTGCACGTGTTGTATTGATTATTTTTTCAACGTGCAAGTCCCAACATTTGCCAAAAATAGCAACTATATCTGTTTTTGCTGTTAATAACGCTTTTACGTTTGCGTCGTCTTCAACTTTTATATCTTTTCTTCTTGTACTTCCAAATGCTACTAATTGTGCGTTTTTTAGGTCTAGGTCTTTTACTTTTTCAAAAAACTCTAAATCTTTTGGGTTAGAACCAGGGTTTCCTGCTTCTACATAGCTAACACCTAATTTATCTAATGCTTTTACTATTTCGAGTTTATCTTCTACTGAAAATGATATCCCCTCTGCTTGAGCTCCGTCACGCAGTGTTGAGTCGAATATTTCTACATTGTATTTCATAAATAAAAAATCCTTTCTTTATTTTTTTATCACCATAAATCTAAAATAACATCATCTACATTTTTTCCTGGTGGAATCATAGGTAGTACGTTTGCATCTGGCGATATTCTACAATCAATTACAAATGGTTCGTTTGAGTTATAAGCTTTTATCAACGCTTTTTCCATATCGTCTGATTTTTCTACGATAACACCATCTATACCAAAACCTTTTGCCATTTTTACAAAGTCAGTTTGTCTTTTAGGGTCAGTACTTGAAAATCTATTTTCACAAAAAATCTTTTGCCACTGTCTAACCATTCCAAGCACTGTATTATTCATAATTATTACTGTGATTGGAACATTGTAAGATTTTAACGTTACAAGTTCGTTTAAGTTCATGTGGAAACTTCCATCTCCTGTAACTAGTGTTACTCTTACATCTTTTTTAGCATATTTTGCACCTACTGCTGCTCCTACACCAAAGCCCATAGTACCTAAACCGCCTGAAGTTATAAAAGTTTTTGGAAGTTCAAATTTACCTTTTTGTGCTACCCACATTTGATGTTGCCCTACATCTGTTACGATTATATCTTCTGGTTTTTTATATTTGTTAATTGCATCTATTATATCATCTGGTGTTACTATATCATCAGTTGAAACTGATTTTTTATTAACTTCATCTTTCCATTCTTTAATTTGCTTTATCCATTGTTTATGTTCTTTTTTGTCTACAACTGCTATTAAATCTTTTAAGACATCTATTACATCACCATGGATATAAATATCTGTTTCAATATTTTTATCTTTTTCTTTTTTATCTATATCAACATGAACAATTTTACATTCTTCTTTTAATTTTCTTGCATCTCCAACTACTCTATCTGAAAATCTAGCACCTAGTGTAATTATTAAGTCAGCATTATACGTCGCCTTCCCTGTTTCATAAGAGCCGTGCATACCAATATTACCAACGTATAGTGGGTCAGTTGTACTCATTCCACCAATACCCATTAACGAACAACATACTGGACATTCAATTTTTCTTGCAAATTGCGTTAATTCCTCGTGAGCTTTTACGTTTACTACTCCGCCACCTGCATAAATTAAAGGTTTTTTTGCGTTATTTACTAATTTGGCTATCTCATTAATTTTGTTATTATACTCGCTTGTTTCGTCAAATTCATGAGATTTTACATTTGAAATATCCATTTTTTCATATTCAAATGAAAGCATTGTAATATCTTTTGGAATATCAACAAGAACTGGTCCTTTACGTCCGCTTGTTGCTATTTCAAAGGCTTTTCTTAAAGTAGGTGCTAATTGCTCCATACTCTCTATTTGAAAGCTTGCTTTTGTAACTGGTCTTGCAATTTCTTTGATATCAACTTCTTGAAAGCTATCTTTACCTAAAAGGCTTCTTCCTACGTTTCCTGTAATTGCAACTACTGGTGACGAATCCATATAAGCTGTTGCAAGCCCTGTAATTGTGTTTGTAGCCCCTGGACCTGATGTTGCAATAACTACTCCC
Organism: uncultured Eubacteriales bacterium; assembly: GCA_964369305.1. Lineage (GTDB taxonomy): Bacteria > Bacillota > Clostridia > Oscillospirales > Acutalibacteraceae > CAYJFG01. The sequence continues at coordinate 16,478 of CAYJFG010000004.1, read as the reverse complement.
ACTTTGCCTGACACCCTTGCATAAGCGTCAGCTGCGTGTGTAGCACCTTGCTCGTGTGCTGTCATAACATGAGTAATTTTATCTTGATTTAAATACAAGCTGTCATAAATATTTAGCACTGCCCCACCTGGGAAACCAAAAATCGTATCTACTCCTTGCTCTAGTAGACAATTTACTACTATATCTGCACCTGTCATTTTCATAATTTATCACCTTTCATATTTATAAAATTATTATTATCAATATAACAAAAAAAACTTTCGTCTTATTTTACAAAGACGAAAGTTTATAAACTTTTCGCGGTACCACTTTGATTGCTTAAAAGCCACCTCATAACATCAGAAAAAATCGAATGTTTTCCCTTATAACGTAGGGCGAACGTTCACGCTTAATAGTTTTGCACTTTAGGCGGACTGCTCAAGGGTGATTTTCAATATGTATTCTTTATCACTTTACACCAACCAGTGACTCTCTAAAAAAGGAATACTCATTTACTCTTCCCTATCGCTGCATTTTAATATCTATTACATGATATACTATTTTTTAAAAAATGTCAATGCTTTTTTAAAAAAAAAGGACTAAACAAGCATTATATTATTAAATGTTTATTTAGTCCTTAAATTATATTTATTCGTTTATATTATTTCTTTGGTCCTAGTAAGTCTTCACCTAATATATTATAAATACCTTCATTTATAGCTTTATACTCTTGTATAATAGTATGAAGATGGTCAAGACCTGATGGTTCTAAGTGGTAATATTTACGTAATCTTTTACCTACTATTTCTTGTCTGTCTGTAATAACACCTTTTTCAATTAAACGGTAAAGAGTTGGATATAGTGAGCCTTCTGGCATTGAGAAGTAACCACCACTCTCTTTTCTTAAAGATTGAGCTAATTGATAGCCATACATATCCTCTTTTTGTAGTAGATACAA
>CAYJFG010000004.1:7007-15531 GCA_964369305.1 uncultured Eubacteriales bacterium | reverse complement strand
ATTTCTGATGTACCTTTTTTTAAATTTTCAGCGATTCCCATTTTAACGTCCCTTTCTTTGTCTTGTGCGTTAGTTATATACCATTAAATGATATACAGAATTAAAAAACTACATCTATATTATACAACATAAATTCTATTTTTTCAATACTATAATTATGAATAATTTATTGAGTTTTTTAAATGCTTTTCAAATATAAACATTTAAATTATTACCATTTGCGTAGTAATAGTATAAAATTGCTAAATTTAATAAAAAATTACAATAATAATATCAATATTGCAAAAAATGTTCTATTTGTAATATAATTAATTAAACTGCACTATACAATAACTTCGTAAATCATTAATAAAAAAACAGCTAAAAGTAGAAATCACAAAATTAAATATAGTATATTTTCTCAAATAAATATAAAATTGCAAAAATTAATCTAAATTTTTATAAATTATAAATTTTTTAAATTTATTTCTAAATTTATTTTTAAAAGCTCTAGAAATTGGCACTTCTCTTTTCTCGTTTTCACGAACTAGAGTAATTGATGAATTATTAAATGTAAAAATGTTGTTCATATTTATTATATAACTGTAATGAGGTTGACAAAAATTTTCACAATTTTCATAATAATTTTTCCAATATTTAAAACTTTTATTTGATATATATGTCCCTTTGCTTGTTTCAACTATTGTTCGCTTGCTGTCTATATTAAAATATATTATATCTTTTTCATACACTTTATAACTTATATGCTGATAATTTACCATTATGTATTTATCTTTGCTTGAATGTATATGGATATGTTTTGTTATACTTTCTTTTATCAAATTTTCCAATGCCTCTAAGTTTAAAATCTTTACATTCTCTATCATTTCACTTTCTAATATTTCACTTTCATAAGTTAATATACAAACTTCTATATTTACATTACATTTTTTAATATCACTTGCTATTCTTACTAAGTTTTGCAAATTTATTTTGTTATTGAGTACAACAAAATCAAAATCAAAATTTTGCTCAACTTTAAAATCAGCATCAGTAAAAGAATAATAAATGTTTTGCGGTGAAAAAGACGACAACTCTTTAATCACACCTACAATTCTGTTATTTACTTCACTTTCCAAATCACATAATAAAAATTTCATAAAATTTCTCCCTTTCATTATAATTTTGCCGAGCATAGAAGCTGTTTAGTTACACGTATTGAACATTAATCACATTATAACATACTTTTAAAAAAAAATCAATAACAATTTGTACATGAGTTTCACTGATAATGCATACAAAATAAACATTTAATAAGTACATCACCATAAACTTTTATAATATGTGTAGAATTCCTTTTAAAAAATAAACTGTAGTGGTATTGTAATTATTAAAATTTTGTCATATAATTTTTTTATAACGTATCTTGCTTAAAGATATGCAAGGGGGTTGTAAAATGAAAACATTTGTTACTACTGTCAATGGCGAAAGGTACTACTATGAAGTGAATTTCGAGAACATAAAAGCACAAAATTATTATTCAATAATTATTTATAAACAAGGTTTTCAGAAAAAAGAAAATAATAGATTATATTTCCACAAGCTCCAAAATATTTCTGAAAACAAAAAATTTACGTATGACCTAGCAAAGTTTTTGTGTGAAAATCTAGTTATGCCGATCCACTGCCAAGAAATCGTGGAAGAACTTTTAAGCTCTAACCCTTTTTAATACCCAACTGCAAATACCCCGTTTAGTATTAAATACCATTTTAAAAAATCAATTTAAAATTTTTGTGCTTTTTAATGATTGATTTTTAATAAATGGTATTTTTTATCTTGAAAAATAAGTTTTTATGTGATAGAATTTAGTGTAAAATTTTTTGAAAGGGAGTTTAATATGTCTGGACATAGTAAATGGAGTACTATAAAGCAAAAAAAAGGAAAAAACGATGCAGCTCGTGCTAAAATCTTTACAAAGATAGGCAAAGAATTAATAGTAGCTGTTAGAGATGGAGGAAGTGCTGACCCTAGCGTTAATTCAAAGTTAAAAGATTGCATTGCAAAAGCTAAAGCTAACAATGTACCTAACGACAATATAGAAAGAATTATAAAAAAGGCTTCTGGCGATGCTAACGCTGAAAATTACGAGAATATATCGTATGAAGGTTATGCAATTGGCGGTGTAGCTGTTATTGTTGAAACTCTTACAGATAATAGAAATAGAACTGCTGCCGACATTAGACATTACTTTGATAAATATGGTGGCAATATGGGTACACCTGGCTGTGTGGGCTTTATGTTCTCGCAAAAAGGCGTTTTAATTATAGACCGTGAAGAATTAGATGCTGACGAAGACACAGTTATGGAGGACTCTTTAGACGCTGGTGCTTCTGACTTCCAATGTGATGAAAGTGTTTTTGAAATTTTCACAGAGCCTGCCGACTTCTCAAGCGTAAACGCTGAGCTAACAGCAAAAGGTTATAACTTCATGTCTGCACAAGTTGAGATGGTGCCTGACACATACACAAAATTAAAAGATGACGAACAACTTAAAAAGATTGAAAAGTTTTTTGAACTACTAGAAGACCACGACGACGTACAAAACGTTTGGCACAACTGGGAAATGGAATAATTTTTATGAAAGAAATTGTAATCGAAAGTAACGACGCTCATCAAAGATTAGATAAATTCATTTTAAAAAGATTTAAAAGTATGCCAAAATCTTTAATGTATAAATATATACGAAAAAAATATATAAAGCTAAATGGAAAAAAATGCGACATTAGTACTATTTTAAATGTTGGAGATGTTTTATCGCTTTATATATCACATGAATTTTTAGATACACCAGCCGTAAAAAATTACGATTTTTTAAAAGCTCCTTCATCATTTGACATAATATATGAAGATGAAAATATTATTTTGATTGATAAAAAACAAGGACTAATAGTCCACCCTGATAAAAATTACGATTGCGATACTCTAGTTTATAGGCTCAAACATTATTTATACTTAAAAGGAGAATATAATCCAGATAATGAAAATGGGTTTGCCCCTGCTTTAGTAAACCGCTTAGATAGAAACACTGGCGGAATAGTAATTGGTGCTAAAAACTTTAATTCACTACAAATTTTAAATGCTAAAATGAAAAATCGTGAAATTAAAAAATTGTACCTTTGTTTGGTTCATGGTAAAATGCCAAAAAAAGAGGATTTACTAATAGGATACTGCACTAAAAACGAAAGTACAAATAAGATGTCAATTCATAATAAATTTAAAGAAAATAGCAAAGAAATAAAGACTAAGTATAAGGTTTTAGAAGTTTTTAACGGCAATTCTCTTTTAGAAATTGAATTGCTAACAGGACGTACTCATCAAATTAGAGCTCATTTAGCGTCCATTGGCAATCCAATTTTAGGTGATGTAAAATATGGCAAAAACATAAATAAAAATAGTTTATATAAATTTCAAGCATTATATTCATATAAACTTGTATTTAATTTTACATCGCAATCTACTAATTTAGATTATTTGAACAATAAAGAATTTACTACAGAAAATGTAAAATTCATTAAAAAATAACAATTTAAGAAATGTTCCTATTTTTTATATTTAGGTGCATTTCTTTTTTAATGTGACGAATTTTTTTTATACTTTATAAGTATTTTATGTTGAAAAGAACAGTCTTTTTTGATATAATATACTTGTATATTTATAAATAACTAACAATTGCTTCGGAGGCTCCTTATGCATACATCAAACACTTTATACAAAGACCCTTCCCACCTTGAGCAGTGGATAAACAAATTAAAATTAGATACAGGCGAACATTGTCTTGTAAGAATACATTCATCTATAAGCGACACTCAAATTTGTTTAGATATCGCTGTACTTATAAAAAAACTTTTACCAAACTGCTCGATAAATGGAGCTTGTGTATCAAGTATTGTTTATAACGGTACAATTTACGATGATGAAATTTTAATTTCAATTAATAAATTTGAGCGTGGTACTTTTAAAACCATAATAAAAAGTGTAGAAAATCTATCTTTTAATCAAATAGCTTCTTCAATTGTTGAAAACACTAATAACTTCAACACAGGTTTAGCAATTTTATTTTTCGGATATGAAGAAACAAATATTTCACAAATTGTAGATATTTTAGATAGTGAAATTAAAGATACATCTTTTGTTGGCGGAATAGCCGCTACTATGCATAATGGCGAAGATATGCAAGCCTATGTATTTGATGAAAACGGCGTATATCAAAACTCTTATATACTTTCTATGATAAGCCGTGACTATATTTTATCTTACACAAATATAGTTACTGGGCAGTCTGTTGTAAGTAAAGATTTTACTATAACAAGTTCATTTGATGAATATGTAGATACTATCGATAATCAACCAACTATAAAATGGCTTAACGAAAATTTAGGGTTAAATAAATTTCAAACAATTAAAGATTTTGATGTTGCTGTAACTGAAGATATTTTGCTACGCTTCCCTCTAGTTCTTAAAGATAAAAATAACTCAACTAGGTTTCTAGCTTATGAAGAGGAGAACAATAGAATTAAACTTCATTCAAATAAATTACTAGCTGGTGATAAATTTAATATTGGTTATTTAAGCCCCCTTAGAAGTGCAGAGCAATGGCAAGATATATGCTTAGATTTACAAACAACTTGTGCAGAGTCTATATTCTTCTATTCATGTATTTTGAGAAGGTTATTTTCTAATAATATTGCAAAATGGGAAATGGAACCTTTTAAGCATTTAAATATATGTGGTGCTTTTATCCCTGGCGAAATTGGCACTAAAGATAATCAAATACAGTATTTAAACGGTGCTTGTTCTTTATTTACATTAGCCGAAAAAGAAAGTTACTTAAAGCCTAATTTAAAAGCTTTTAATTCTATTGACAAGTTGATTGTTAAAAACGATAATTTGTCTGAAAAAATTAATCTAGTTGCAAAAAGTTTAAAATCAGATAACGATATATCAGTACTAGATACATTAGTTCAATACGAAAATCATATAAAAAATCGATTATCTACTGGTAGCAACCATAACTTTAAATCAACTACACAGTTTTTGCAAGAACAATCAACGTCACCTAAAAAACAAATTTGTTTTATCTCTATAGAAAATAGTGCTAAACATCTTGATTATCTAGGACAAAGTAATTTTAACAAACTTATTAAGGAAAACATTTCAAATATCTCAAATTTCTTAAAAAATACATATACAGATTATACTTTTACTCTCTATAATTATGATCATTCAAGTTTTTATTTTACAATTAATCAAGATATTAAAGACGATGAATTTACAGATATAATTAAAAATATTTATGTTCATTGTGGTTCTGACAACTTTTTAAATAATTCTGTAGCTTGCATAAATAACTTTACTTTTACACTTAAAGGTAAGGCTGTACATAAATTATCTGAATTTGCAAATTCCAATAGCACTGCCGATATGCAAAAACGTTTCAATCTTTGTGATTACGAACAAGATAATACAAACAATTTACAAAATGAATTTCAAATGGTTGCCACTTTAAACACTATAATAAAAGAAAACTTAGTTTCACCTTACTTTCAAGGTATTTATGATAACAGAAATAACTGCTTTTTTTGTTATGAAGCTTTGATGCGTTTGCAAACACCTGACGGTAAAATGTTATTTCCTGGTGATTTTATGGAAATTTCAAAGAAATATCATCTATATTTACCTTTAAGCCTTTGCATGGTAAAGAAAGTATTAGAAATTTTTGCAAACCGAACTGAAGTTATTACTCTTAACATATCTGCTTATGATATCGTATCACAAGATTTTCAAAATACAGTTTTTGAACTCTTAGACAGCATGGAAAATCCTGCACACTTTATTTTTGAAATTGTAGAAACTGAGCGATTTAACGATATTAAACAGTTAAAGTATTTCATGCATAAAGCAAAAAAGTATGGAATTAAATTTGCAGCCGATGACTTTGGCTCTGGTTATGCTAATTTCATTGAAATTGGAAACCTTGAATTTGATTATATAAAAATAAATGGTTCACTCACTCAACTGCTTGGAACTGATGCAAGTTATAACGAAATTCTCGACAGTATCGCATATATGGGCAAGAGAATGAAAGTAGAGTTAATTGCTGAGTTTGTAGAAACTGCATCTATGCAAAAACAACTAGTTAATAGTGGCGTTCATTATTCACAAGGATACTTCTTTTCTAAACCTATGCCACTTGAAGAACTCAACACAGTTTCAGCCGAAAATCAAATTAAAATTAGTGAAAACATTAAAAATCAAACCGATAGCAAAAAGCAAGCTTATATAAACCCTAAAAACACTAAAAGGAAAAATAACATTTTATTTTTAGGTGGTATAATGGTGGGGATTTTAACTATCATTTCTCTTATTATTTTTGCTGGATATAATCATTCTGAAATAAAAAAAATAAGTGATACTTTCTTAATTGAAATTGCAACTGGTCTTGCTGACAAAGTAAGCTTGTTTGCAGAAGATTCTGGACTATCTTTACAATTGTCAACGGTTGCGGTTGAAGACAATTACGACAACGAAGAAGCTTTGCTACCTATTTTAACCGACATTGCAAATACTTCTAAATTTGAAGATGTTTATATATCTTTAGGTGGTTTGCCTGCATTTAACGGTAGTGGCGATGAATTGCAAGTAGATATAACCACTATTTATGACAAACCTATCCATGATAATGTCTACATATATTCCCCTATCACTGAAGAACATAGCGGTAGAGATATACTTTTAATGGGTTTAAATATCTTTGAAAACGGTGAAAAAGTCGGAGAGCTATATGGTAAATATTATCTTGACGATTTATCTGAGCTACTAGACCTAAAAAGTTTTGGAGGCGAGGCCTTTTATCATCTATGCGAAATTGACGGCACACCTTTATATTTAAGTGGCAGTAACAATAACTTATTCCAAGGCGGTGATATGTACGACTTTATAGGTTCGCTTGACATTTACAATGGTCACACAACGCAGTCTATAAAAGAAGATATGTACGCTGGTAATACTGTTTTATTAAACTACTTAATAAATGGTGAGGAACGCTCGGCTGTTATGTCAACAATCCCTGGTACAGATTGGTGTGTAGTTAGCATTGTACTATCAGAAGTAACCTCTAATATGATTGATAGCATAAACAATGGTACATATTTATTTGTAAGTTTCATTATAATTATTTATGCTGTTTACTTCGTTATTAATATTATTCTAGCGTCAGCAAATAAAAAACAATTGGTTAAAGCTTTAGAAAGCAGTTATTTCTTAACAAATAGCCTACAAAGAAGTATTGAAACTGATTCTTTAACTAGAACATTTAGCCGTGCAACAGCTACTGAAAAAATTTCTGATGTTATAGCAAGCTCCCAAGATAACAATAGTATACACGCACTTGTAATTCTTGATATTGATAATTTCAAAGAAATTAACGACACATACGGTCATCAAACAGGCGATTTATATTTGCAAGATTTCGTAAGTGCAGTTAAAGCAGGTCTTCGTGCTGGAGATATACTAGGTAGACTAGGTGGCGACGAATTTATCTTACTACTTAATAATATTAAAAATCAAGAAGTAGCCGAAAAGATACTGGATAGAATTTTACAAAATGTAAATGGTATTTCAATGACAAATACTTCGCTTGATAACGTTAGTTTAAGTGCTGGCGTTTGCATGATACCAAAATATGGTGTAGATTATGAAACTTTAAATAATTTAGCCGACAAAGCATTATATGTTGCTAAAAAGAGCGGTAAAAACAAATTTGTAATTTACGACGACAATATGTAATACAAAAAATTAGACTGTATCAACTTAAAAAATTGATACAGTCATTTTTTTAATAAAATTATTACATCTGTTATTTAATTCTTTCTTCAACTTTTTTCCAATCTACTAAATAAAACCAATTGTCTATATAATCTCCACGAGCATCTCTATACCTTAAATAGTATGAATGTTCCCATACGTCAATCGGTAAGATTGGTCGCAATTTTAAAGGAATAGGAGTGTTTTGGTTTGGTAGTGAAATGATTTTCAATTCTTTTTTAAGACCTGTAGATTGGACTAACCATGTATATCCAGAACCAAAAGTTGCTAATGCGTAGTTTTTCATTTTCCTTTTAAATTCAATTTCACCGCCAAAAGCCTTTGTAATTCTTAGTGGTATTTTTTGGCTATGGTTAGGCGTTAAAAGTTCAAAATATAAGTCGTGATTATAAACGCCTCCTGCATAATTTTTTATAGAATTTGCAATAGCTTCTGGAAAGCGGTTTATATTAAATAACATATCTTCAAGAGATATTTTTTGATATTCTGGAAATTTACTTAATGTCATATTAAGCTTGTCTATATAACTTTTAAAATGCTTTTCATAATGAATTTTAACAGTAGCTTTATCTATGTATGGTTCTAATGCGTTGTATTCAAATTGCAAAGGTGGCAACACAAACGGATAGGTTGATTTTTCTAACATATAAATTCTCCTTTG
>CAYJFG010000004.1:1872-6979 GCA_964369305.1 uncultured Eubacteriales bacterium | reverse complement strand
AAAATTTCTATAAATTATAAATTAAATAAAAATGAATAAAACGTAAACTTTAACTTAAAAGATAAAAAAGCATAATAAATGCTTGACATTATTTCTTTTTATGATATTCTCATAAATACAACAATAATAATTTAAGGAGTTGCTTGAAAATTGATGAAGTTTTTTGAATCTATAAGAAAATTTATGTATGGGAGAAATGGGGCTGACATAATAGTTTTTGCTTCCCTCATACTGTATGTTGTTTTGACTTTTGTTAATTCGTTCTTCCATTCATTTGTAGTATATATTATTTCTGCGGTAGTTCTTACTTATGGACTATACAGGACTTTATCAAAAAATGTTGCTAAAAGACAGCTAGAAGCTAAAAAATTTACATACATATTCGATAAAGTAAAATCGTTTTTCAAACTTACAATTAATAGATTTAAGTTTATTAAAACACATAGATATCGCAAATGTACTTATTGCAAGGCTACAATTAGACTTCCTAGAAAAAGAGGCAAACATACTGTTCAATGCCCTAAATGCAAGGAAGATTTTAAGGTAAATATCATGTTTTAATTATTTGCCTCAAACCCATATTTTTGGTATTTATAAAGTATCTCTTGCCCCCACAACCTATCTATCCTTATAAAGCCGTTTGCTAATAGTTCTTTTTTTGCTAATCGCTTTACAATAGTTTTTGAGGCTTTATATACTTTTAAATCAGTAGTTTTTATGATTGGCGTGTTAGTATCTTTTTCAAAAAATGTAAATCCTATTTGGTTTTTATCATAGATACTGAAGTGAGCGTCTAAAACGTCTATCTTATCATTATTTTTAATTTCAACACGAAGTGCTATTTTTGTAAGCTCAATAGCCATATCGTCAAGCCCTGCTTCAAATAAAATAATTTTTTCTTTAAGTTCGTTAAAAGTTGAAACTATTCTTTTGTCAACAGGCGATACATTGGAGTTTTCTTTTTCTAAAACTCTATCTGTAATATGTTGTTTTTCGCTGTTTGGTATAAGATAAATCAAAAATCTATTTTTTGTATCATTATATAGTACTGGATATGACAGTTTAGCATTGTAATGACAATGAGTACATTTATATAAAAAGATACTTTCGTTTAATAAATCACGTCTTAAAGACATATCTTCATTTGGAGTAATGCTTTGATAAATTACAACTTTATTCTGCCCTGTACATTTTGGGCAACATATGGTTTTTAATTCACTAATTGACATAAATTTAATATTCCCTTTCATTTTATGAATTTTTAAGTCATTTTATAAAATTATAGTATATTTTATGAAAAATTTCAAACTTTAATATTGACCTTATGTAAATTTTCTGTAATAATACTATTAGATGATATATTTACTATCAATAAAAAGATTTTTTGCAAACCTAAATAAAAAAATAAGGAGATTTTACAATGAAATTTTTAAATGTTATTGGAACAGCTGTTAATGATGCTGTAACTTATGTGGTTGAAAAAAATAATAATCAGGCACAACTTAATAGATTGAGAATGACAATCAAAAACGAAGCACAACTTATGGATAAGACTTATATAGCTCTAGGAAAGTACTATTACGAAAATATGAAAGACCTAGAAGAAGACGAAAACAACAAATATCATTTTGAAGTTATCGACAATTCAAAAGAAAGAATGGCAAAAGCTGTTAAAAAATATAAAGAACTTGCAAATGCCAATGCTTGTGAAGAAAGTTGTTGTTGCGACTGTGAATGTGAAAGCGACATCAAAGAAGATGAAGACATTACAGTATGTTGTGCATACGATGATGAAACATTAGATAATAACGCTCAGGAAATCAGTGTAGCTGTAAAAACGGCTATCAATTAAATAGTTAAGATAGCACTGGAGCTGTCGCATTAAGGTGAATATTAACAAATCTTTGTAGGGGAGCATTCCATATGCTCCCGTTTTGCCTGTAAATACGTAAAATTCGGGCGAAAATGGATTTCGCCCCTACAATGGTCTTGTGTAATATGACGAAAAAATTTTTTAATGCGACAGCCCCATTTTCTTAATTTTAGCATAAAAAATCAAATAAAACAACAAATTGATAATAAAAAAAACAAATTTTTTATATGGTTCATTTTTGTCCCATAATAAATAATATAATAAAGAAAAAAGAAATTAGGTGAAATGATGCTAAAGTTTATTTTAGGAAGAAGTGGCTTTGGGAAAACACAACATATTATTAAAGATATAAAGCGATTGATAAATAAAGATATTAACCAGAAAATCATTTACATAGTACCTGAGCAGTACTCTTTTGAAAGTGAAAAAAAAGTATTAGATGCTTTAAGCGAAAAAAAAGCTCAACATATTGAAGTATTAAGTTTTTCAAGGCTCACTGATTTTGTGTTTAGAAAAATCGGCAAAAATATTAATAACTTAGTAGATGACGGCGTTAAAAATATTATAATGTATCAAGCGTTAAATAGTTGCGTTGACAATTTAGAGGTTTACAAAAGACACATGAAAAGCCCACAATTTTTAAATTTAATGTTGTCTACTGTTAAAGAATTAAAACAAGGGTCTATTTCAACTCAGTTTTTACTTGAAAAATCAAAAAATATCAACGATAAATTATTTAGAAAAAAGATTGAGGAAACTGCTTTAATAGTAGATGTTTACAATGCATTACTTAATAAAAAATTTAGCGACCCACTAGACAATTTAACGACTATATCAAATATTTTAAGCGAAAATAATATTTTATCTGGCTACACAATATATATTGATGGGTTTAGTGGTTTTACTGCCCAAGAAAAAGAATTGATTAAGCATTTTATTGTACAAGGTGAAAAAGTTTATATTTCACTATGTATCGACGATGCTTTACTTAATAGTCAAGATGATTTATTTTTAGAAAACAGAAATACATATAAATATTTTAAAAACCTTGCAAAAGATAATAATATAGAAGTTTTAGAAGATATTATTTTGAATAAACCTTTTAGATTTAATAGTGAGGATATTAAAAATTTAGAAGAATGTACTTTAAGGCTTTATTCCCCTATCTATGAAAATAAATGCGAAAATATAGAACTTTTTGAGTGTAGCGACATCTACCAAGAAGTTGAAATGGTTGCTTGTAAAATAAGAGAATTAACTATAAATAATAACTATATGTATAAAGATATTGCTGTTGTTTGCAGAAATATCGAAGCCAATTTCAAACGAACCACTGATAATCTTTATTATTTATGCTTTTGATATTGTAACATCTTCTTTTTCTTCTCAAAGCGTTCTAAAATTTTTAAAAACAGGTTTAAACAATTTTTCAAACGAGGAAATTTCTTTATTTGAAAATTACATTTACACATGGAATATAAAAGGAAAAATGTTTTTATCACCATTTATATTAAACCCTAGAGGTTTTTCAAGCGAAATGACAAGCAATGATATTGAAAACTTAAATATTATTGAAAATATCAGAAGTTTTTTTGCTGAAAAATTATTGACTTTTAAAGATAAAATACATAATACAAATGGACAAAACATATGTAAAGCACTTTATGAGTTATGCGAAGACTTTGAGGTGTCTATGTTTTTAAAAAATATTTCATACGAACTTGAAGAAATAGGCGAATACAATCTATCTTTAAAGCAATCTCGATTATGGGATATTTTCATACAAACCCTTGATAAAATGGCTATAGCATTAAATGATACTTTTTTAAGTGAAAAGCAATTTGTTGAGCTTTTTAAACTTATGATTAATAGTAGCGATATTTTTTCAATCCCAAACAGTTTGGACGAAGTAAGCGTTGGTACTGCTGATAGAATACGTTATAATAATCAAAAAGCTATTTTTATTATTGGAGCTAATGAAGATGAATTTCCATCTATTCCAAGTAGTGGCGGTATTTTTTCTGAAAACGAAAGAAAAATTTTATTTGAAAATGAAATCCCTTTATACGATTTAATAGAAGAAACAACTGCTATGGAAAAATTTTTAGTATACAAAGCTTTAAGTGCTGTAAGTGATAAAGTGTATATTTCATATTATATTAATGATGAAAGCGGACAAAGTAATTATCCATCTATTATCATAAAAGATACTTTAAATATTTTTAAAAATTTAAAAATAAAAAAGTATGATGATATATACTGGGCTACAAATTTATGCAGCGAATATCATCCATATGAAAATGTATCAAAACATCTAAGAAGCGATATAAATGCTAAAAATATTTATTCTGAATATTTTATAAATAGTGATGAATATAAGAAAAAATTTGAAAGTGTATTAAAATATAGTATTGATAGAAAATTTGAAATTAAAGATAAAACTATTGCACGGGAAATATTTAATTCAAACAATATGGTTCTTTCACCATCAAGAATTGAAAATTATTATAGTTGTCCTTTTTCATACTTTTGCAACTATGGTCTTAAAATTAAAGAAAGACGAAAAGCCAAAATTGATGCACTAGAAAAAGGAAATATCATACATTTCATCTTAGAATATATATTCACAACTTACGATGTAAAATTTATAAAAGAATTTAATGAAAGTCAAATTGAAAAAATTATTAATACTGCAATTGAGATATACACAAAAAATAATCTAGGTGGCGACGAATTAAAAAATAATAGATTTTTTTACAATTTGAATGAGATTAAGGAAAATACTTGTGAGTTTGTAAAGCATAGTATTAATGAAATTTTGCAAAGTCAGTTTATCCCTACCGACTTTGAGGTTACTATAAATTTTGATGGTAAAGTTGCTCCGTACAAACTTGAAACTAGCGACGATATCATTATGCAAATTATTGGTAAAGTAGATAGAGTAGATTTATTTAAGCATGATGACATCACATATATAAGAATAGTTGATTATAAATCTAGCAGTAAAGAATTTAAGTTATCTGACATTTTATACGGGCAGAATATTCAAATGCTTTTATATTTATATGTTATTTTAAAAGATGTAAAAAACATATATGGAAATAATTTGATGCCAGCAGGTGTTTTATATTTTACAACAAGTAAAAGTAGTAAATCATCAAATAGTATAAGCGAAAAAGTTGTAAACAATTACAAGAATAGCGGACTTATTTTAGATGATACGTTTTTAATTAT
>CAYJFG010000004.1:0-1862 GCA_964369305.1 uncultured Eubacteriales bacterium | reverse complement strand
GGCACAAGGCGTTTATATTCCTGTAAAGCTTAAAGAAGCTAGTAGCAAAAATAAAGAAAATAGCGGTCAACTTGTAATTAGTTCTGGCCAAGACAATGTGGTTAGCCGTAAACAACTAGTAAAAGTATTTGATAAATTAGAAGTTTTAGTTAAAGATATGGGCAAAAGACTTGCAAGGGGCGATATAAATGCTGTTCCTATTAAAAGGAAAGATACATTTAAATGCGAAAACTGCAATTACATATCTGTTTGCGGATATAGCGAAGAGGAAAACTTAGAATATATAAATATTGAGCAAGTTAAAAATCCTTTTGTAGATGAAAGCGAGGTGTAAAAAATGGGCGTTAAATGGACACTGGCACAAGAAAATGCAATAAATTCAATTAATGGTTCTGTTTTAATTTCAGCCGCAGCAGGTTCTGGCAAAACAGCAGTACTAGTTGAACGTGTTATAAAAAGAATTACAAACGAAAATAATCCTACAGACATAGACAGAATGTTAATAGTTACTTTTACAAAAGCAGCCGCTAGTGAAATGAAAGAGAGAATACAAACAAGTCTTGATAAAATGTTAAAAGATGACCCTCTAAACTCAAATTTAAGGCGACAAAAATTACTGTTAAACCGTGCAAACATAAGCACAATAAATAGCTTTTGTCAAAATATAGTGCGTGAAAACTTTTGTAATGTTGATATATCACCTGATTATAAAATAGCAGACAGCTCAGAATTAATACTACTAAAAAAAGAAGCTTACGAAAAAGTAATTGATGATTTTTACGAAAGTGACGGAGAAACAATCCACAAAATTTTGCAATCTTTTGACAACAATTCAAGGCAAAGTTCTTTTAGCTCATTTATTTTTAAACTACATGAATTTTTAACATCTCACCCTTTTAAAGACGATTTTATAAGCGATTTAGACAATATGTATCAAACAATAAATAGCGTAAATATTAAAGATACTTTATGGGCTAAAACTATTTTAAATCAAGCAAATAAAGCCGTTAATTTTGCAATTTCTCTTGTTGAAGAAGAACTACGACTATTAACTGAGGCTGAATATTTGCAAGCAAAAGTTACACCAATTTTAGAAAATGATTTAAAATTTATCACAACTTTAAATGATACGCTTAACAATTCAAATTGGGACGATATAAGAGAGCTTTTACGTACACACTCATTCCCACCATTTAAAGTAAATGGTTATACTAAAGATGAAATGAAATTAAAAATAGGTAGCCACCGCACTTTATTTACTGACATTATAAAAAATTTAAGAGATAAATTATTTGTAATGAATGAAAGTGAGCTAAAGTATAGCGTTACTATCTCATATTCTCTAATCAGTAATTTATTTAAGGTTTTAAAAGCTTTTGAAATTCAGTACACTGACATGAAAAAGCAAAGAAATATTGCAGAATTTAACGACCTTGAACATTTAGCATTAGAGTTACTAGTAAAAAAAGATGCAGATACATATAAAAGCACACCATTTGCACATGAAATGTCAAAAAGATATACTGAAGTTATGGTTGATGAATATCAAGACACTAACGAAATTCAAGACTTGATTTTTAGTGCAGTAAGTGGTAACAGTAAAAATTTATTTGTTGTTGGCGATGTAAAGCAAAGTATATATAAATTTAGGCAAGCTATGCCACAGATATTTTTAAATCGTAAAGAAAGCTATGATTTATATAATAGTGATGTAGATAATTATCCGTCTAAAATTATACTTGATAAAAATTTTAGAAGTAGAAGCGGTATAATTGATGCGGTAAACTTTATCTTTACAGATATAATGTCTAAACAATCTGGCGAGATAGATTATAACGACGAGGAAAAGCTTGTAAGCGGTG
>CAYJFG010000003.1:26569-36419 GCA_964369305.1 uncultured Eubacteriales bacterium | reverse complement strand
ATATTTAATATTGGTATTTTGATTTATTATAAGTATTTTGACTTTTTTATAGAAAATTTCAATTTCGTTTTCGGTACTGATTTCAATTTTTTATATATTATATTGCCTTTGGGTATTAGCTTTTTTACATTTCAACAAGTATCATTTATTGTCGATTGTTATAAAAAGAAAGTTCCTAAATACAATATACTTGATTATTCTTTATTTGTAACTTTTTTCCCTCAGCTTGTTGCAGGTCCAATTGTTTTACATGATGAGATTATCCCTCAATTTGAAAACAAAGCGAATAAATCAATAAATTTTGAAAATCTGTATAAAGGAATTTATGCATTTTCCTTTGGACTTGGAAAAAAAGTATTACTAGCTGACACTCTTTCCATTGTTGTAGGTTATGGTTTTTCAGATATAGAAAATTTAGGTGCTTTAAATACAATAATAGTTATGCTTGCCTACACAATGCAAATTGCACTTGATTTTAGCGGATACAGTGATATGGCAATTGGTATAGGCAGTATGTTTAATATCGATATCACTTTGAACTTTAATAACCCTTACAAGTCTTTAAATATAGCCGAATTTTGGGACAGATGGCACATGACATTAACAAGATTTTTAAAAACCTACGTTTACTTCCCTTTAGGCGGAAACAGAAAAGGCGTAGTTAGAACATATATAAATAAAGTGATTGTATTTGTAGTTAGCGGTTTGTGGCATGGTGCAAACTGGACATTTGTAATATGGGGTTTAATGCACGGTATAGGCATTACTATTGTTGGAATGTTTGGCAAAACTTTTTCAAAAATCCCAAAATTTATAAACTGGATAATTACTTTTATATTTGTCAATTTAACATGGGTTGTATTTAGAGCAACTTCTATTAACGAGGCTTTCTCTATGTATGGTCAATTAGGTGTGCCGTCAAAAGATGGTGTATCTGAGGATATATTGTTAGGTGTTCAATTAACAGAAATACAATACTTAATCAGTTCATTTGAAAAGCATTTGCCACAAAATGTAGATTTGATATATTTAGTTGTATTTTTATCAATTTGTTTGGCTGTAAGTATTTTCTGTATGAATGTAAAAAACAACATCAAAAAATTAAAACCAAACATTTTTAGTTCGCTAAAAATCGTAGCAATTTTATTTTTATGCACAATATCGTTTAGCGGTGTTTCAGAGTTTATTTATTTTAATTTTTAGGAGATAATTTATGAAGTATAAAGTACAATTTATATTTACAATATGCTTAACTTTACTGTTATTTGTAGCTTTTGCACTTCCAACAATTGTTATTGACCCTTTTTTGCATTATCATAAACCACTCGAAAACTTTAGTTATACATTAGGCGATCCACGATATTTTAACGACGGAATTTCTAAATTTTTCGATTACAATGCTATAGTTACAGGTACATCAATGACTAGAAATTTTAAACCTAGTGAAGTTGATGAGCTATGGGGTACTACAACTATAAAAACACCACTTACAGGTGCATCTTTTTATGAAATATCAAACGGAGTTAAACGTGCTGTTGAGTATAACAACGATATTTCTATGATAATTTACGGACTTGATGGAAACAGAATGTTTGACGAAAAAGACGAATTACTCTACGAAGATATACCAACTTATTTATATGACAATAATATTTTTAATGATGTAGAATATTTTTTAAATAAGGATATATTTTTTAAAGAAACTTTAAGGGTAGTTGATGATACAGAAAATAACGTTGAGATGCAATCTTTAGATGAATATGCAACGTCTTATACTGATTTAATTGGTATGGAAGCTATTTTGAATATTTATGACAGAATAGAAACAAAAAGAAAAAGTCAAGGCTCATTAACACAAGAAGAAAAAGAATTGATAAAAGATAATATAGATGCTAATATTGTAAGCCTTGTTACAAATAACCCACAAATTGATTTTTATTTTTTCTACCCTCTATACAGTATTGCATGGTTTGACCATGCAAATATGAGCGGAACTTTAGAAAAAAGCATTGAAAAACACGAGTATGTAGCATCTCTTTTATTAGAATATGAAAACGTAAAATTACATTCATTTTTCACTGAGTACGATATTGTAACCGATTTTAACAATTATAGAGATACAACACACTATTTACCTCATATTAGCAGTCAAATTTTAATATGGATGGAAGAAGGCAAACACTTATTAACAACAGATAATTATCAAACTCATTTTGATGAAATAAAAGAATATTATTATAATTATGATTACGACAGCATCTGGGAAGATGTAGAGTAACTTAAAATCAAGTAATTACTCTTTTAAAATGTTGGTGTTTTGCTTAAATTCATTTATCGCCAACACTAACAATACTTAGAGTTGGCGGTTTTTTAAAGTTTATATTTACACATTATAAACTTAATATATTACTTTATTATCTAATAATATTATTTTACTCACACCTACAAACCGTAAAATATGTAGAAATAATTAAAAAAAACTCATTTTTCGTGTTTTTTTGCTTTTATTGAAAAATAATTTTAAATCTTTATGATATTATATAGCAGATTGTAAAAGATATACGAGTACTTAACTTGTGTTTTTTTAAGAAAGGACGATTAAAATTTATGAATAGCACAGAAGTAAATGCTCTTAAAAAAATTTCTTGCAAAGCAAGAATGGGAGCAATAATAGGCACATACCATGCAAAATCAGGTCATCCAGGAGGTTCACTATCGGCTGCTGATATTTATACTTATTTGTATTTTAAACAAATGAATGTAGATGCTAGCAACCCAAAAGATGAAAAAAGAGATCGTTTTGTGCTTTCAAAGGGTCACTGTTGCCCATCTCTTTATGCAGTACTTGCATTAAAAGGTTATTTTGATTTTGACGAGCTTAAAACACTGCGTCATGTTGGTGCAATGTTACAAGGTCACCCAGATATGAAAAGTACACCTGGTATAGATATGAGTTCAGGCTCTTTAGGTCAAGGTGTGTCAGTTGCTTGCGGAATGGCTTTAGCTGGTAAGCTTGACAATCTAGATTACAATGTATATACACTATTAGGCGACGGTGAATGTCAAGAGGGACAAGTATGGGAAGCTGCTATGTTTGCTGCACATAAAAAACTTGACAATCTATGTTTTATCGTTGATGCAAACGGACTACAAATAGATGGTAGAGTAGAAGAAGTAGGCGGAATTGAGCCTCTTGATAAAAAATTTGAAGCTTTCGGTTTTGAAGTTATAAAAATTGATGGTCATAACTTTGAAGAAATAGAAAGTGCTTTTAATAAATTCAAAAAAATTAGCGGTAAACCAACTGTTATTATTGCAAAAACAATAAAAGGTAAAGGTGTATCGTTTATGGAAGATAAAGTTTCTTGGCATGGTGTTGCACCAAACGAGAAACAATATGAAGATGCAATGAAAGAATTAGAAGAAAGTCTAGCAATTTTGGAGGGTGAAGTATAATGGCTGATATTTTAAACATAGCAACAAGAGAAAGCTTTGGTATGGCACTTTGCGAACTTGCAAAAGAAAATAAAGATATAGTAGTTTTAGACGCTGACTTAGCCGCTGCTACAAAAACATCAATATTCCAAAAAGCATACCCAGAAAGATTTTACAACTGCGGTATAGCTGAGGGCGATATGATGGGTGTTGCTGCTGGTCTTGCAACTTGCGGAAAAGTAGCTGTAGCTGCTTCATTTGCAATGTTTGCTACTGGGCGTGCATATGAGCAAATAAGAAACTCTATAGCATACCCTGGTTTAAACGTTAAAATCGCTGGTTCACACGCTGGTGTATCAGTAGGTGAAGACGGTGCAACTCACCAATGTTGCGAAGATATAGCTTTGATGAAAACATTACCAGGAATGGTTGTGTTAAATCCTGCTGACCATTATGAAATGATAGAAGCTGTAAAAGCTGCTATTGCATACGACGGTCCTGTATATATAAGACTTGGTAGACTTGCTATTGATAGCTTTAATGACCCTGATAATTATAAATTTGAACTTGGCAAAGGTATCACTTTAGCACAAGGCGACGATATAACTTTAATAGCTACTGGTTTAGTAGTAAATGAAGCTATAAAAGCTGTTAAAGAGCTAAAAGAAAGTGGAATTAATGCAAGACTTATAAACATTCACACAATAAAGCCTATAGATGAAGAAATAATTATAAAAGCTGCAAAAGAAACTGGCAGAATTGTAACTATAGAAGAGCATAGTGTTATAGGCGGTTTAGGTGATAGTGTATGCAAAGTTACTTCTGAAAACTGCCCTGTAAAAGTTACAAGAATAGGCGTTGAAGACCAATTTGGATACTCAGGTCCTGCTAAAGAACTTTTAGAGAATTTTGGATTTACACAAAGCAATATCGTAAAAGTAGTTAAAGATATTATGAGTAACGAGAAATAATTTTTAACAATTTTAAAATAAACTGTGGATAAGGTAAAACTTAAGTCACAGTTTATTTTTTTGCTATCTCTCATTTACATTTAAAGCTAAAAGTGTTATAGTTATTATAACAAATACCCCTAGGAGGATTAGCAATGTCAAAAAAAATTATGTCTTTACTTTTATGTATTACGATTTTATTAAGTGCTATGACAATGTCAGCTTTTGCAGTAGAAACAGGAACGGATTTATATGTGTATGAGTCGCTTACAAGCGATTATTACGCAAATAAAATTTCTCACCCTGGTACTGGTGTAGGTTTGCCTGACGGCGTAGTTGATTTAGAAAACGGTAACCCAAACGAGGGTTTAAGTTATGCATGGTCGGCTGTTTCTTACGGTGACGACGTATACATAGGACTTCTAGACTCAGCAATTTACTTTACAATCATTTCAATGGCTCAAAGTTTTAATTTCACAATTGAACAACTAAACGCTTTAATCGATGTTCTATGGAAAGGCGAAATGCACAACGGTCCTTTAGGTCAAGGTTGCATTGTAAAAATAAACACTAAAACTAATCAAACAACAATTATCGATGAAAACAACACTCGTGGTTATAGAGCAGCCACTGTTTTTAAAGATAAACTATATTTTGTTACAACTAATTCTCAACCAGAATTATTAGAAATAGACCCTACAACTGATGAAGTTAATGTAGTGTACAAGTCAGACCCAATACAAGATAGAACAATATCTACTGGTATTCGTGCTTTAACTGTTCATGAAAATTCACTAGTTTTCAGCACAAATACTGATAACGGCCCTATTATGTTAAAATCTAATAACCCTACACTTGGTCAAAGTTCTTTTGAGCTTATTGGAACTAACGAGGACTTTTTAGAGTACCCTGGTTATCACTATAGCGATGGCGTTTTCGGTGGCGGTGTTTGGGAAATGGTAAGCTATAATGGCAAACTCTACATTTGCGTTGTTACAGGAGAGTCAACAAGTGAAAACCCAGAAACACCATTTGCGATTTTCACAGCAGAAGAAAACAATAATGGTGAATGGATATATACACCACTAGTTGGTAAAGATGGCGACGGCTCAAAATATCCTTTAGGACTTGGAGCAGACAGAAGTATTGCAGCTACACTTTATGTATACGATGATTATTTATACATAGGTGGTTATAACGACCCTATGACTGCATTGCCTTCAGCTTTAACTCAACTTGACTTTAGAAGAATTTATCAAGATTTAAGCGCCCCTGTACAATTGTGGAGAATGGACAAGGAAGAAAACTTTGAGTTAGTAGCTGGTGATAATAACGAATTATTCCCAAATGCAATTGGAAATATGCCATCTGGTTTTGACTCAAACTTAAATCAATATGTATGGAGAATGTCAGACTACGACGGCAAACTATTTGTAGGTACTTTTGATATTGGAAGCCTTGCATATCCGTTAATGCAATTCACAAATGGCGATGTTTTAAATTGGACTGATGAAGATATACAAGAATTAATGTATTATATTGACGTTTTATTAAAAGCGTTTGAGATAGATTTAACTCAGCCAACTATGCCTATTAAAGAAAGTTTGTCTACAGGAAGTCAAAACATATTATCACAAGACGATTTAGACTTTATAGCAAATAATAACAACAACGAAACTATAGAAAAACTAAAGTTAATAAAAGAAAATTTAAAAATAGTTGAAAATTCAATCGACAATACAGTAACAGATATAATTACAGAAGAAGATAAAGGAAGCGTCTATTCAACTTCGGCAACTCCAGATTTTGAAAATATCACTCAAGCAGACTTATATTCATATTTATTAATGATACAACAATTATTAATGTCAATGGGTAGCGAAATACCAGCAGAATTAATGGCACTTTTAGATAATCTTTTAGCCCCTGAAAATCTACAAAATTTTGAGTATTTTATAGGCACTTGTGAATATTTAAGTGTAGGCGAAAGAGGATTTTCTCTACTTGTAACAGAAAATGGAAAAGATTTTGAAATAATTACAAACGACGGCTTTGGCGACCCTAACAACCACGGTATTAGAAGTTTTGCAAAAGCTGATACAGGGTTAGTTATTGGAACTGCAAACCCATTTAAAGGCACACAAATTTGGCAATTATTTGAAAATGAGCAAGAATACTCAAAGGGTGATGTTGATAAAAACGGTCAAGTATCAATACAAGATGTTTTAATTCTACAAAGGTATTTAAGCGACTTTGACACCTTCGACGAAACACAAAAAGAACTTGCAGACCTTGACGGTAACGGAACTTTAACAATACTAGATGTACTTACATTACAAAAAGTTATAGCTAATATAATATTATAACAACAATAAAAAAATAAGTTCTCATATTTGGGAACTTATTTTTTTATTAAATTCAAACTTTTTATGGTATAAAAAATTTTTTAATAGTAGTGATATTTAAAAATTAACGTGTCAATTTTCAGACATTTTTTCAAGTTTCTCTAAATTTACAATATTAATTTTGCCATATTTAGTTTCTATAAGTCCTTCTTTTGCAAATTTTATAAGCGTTCTACTAACTGTAACTCTTGAGCAACCTGCCATATTTCCTATTTCTTCATGTGTTAAAAACAAACTATAATTTTTGGATTTATCTATCATTTTAGACTGCACTATTATTCTTGCAATCCTACTTTCAGCACTTAAAAAAGTAAGGTTTGTGAGCTGGTTTGATATCATTCTAATTGAACGTGCTTGAAGTGTTAAAATATTTAATGCAAGTGTTGGTTCTTTTCTAAACATTTCAATCAACAGTGGCTCATCTATAGCTATTATCTCACTTTTCATCATTGCTTTTGAACTTGATACTCTAGGCATTTGGTCAAAAAAAGCAGCTTGACCAAAAATTGCACCTTTTCCTAAAATTGAAAGTGTCTTTTCCAGTCCGTCTGGCGATAGAAAAAATATTTTTACTTGTCCTTTTTTTATATAGTAAAATTTTATTGGGATATCTCCTTGATTGTAAATAGTATTACCTTTTGAATATACTTTTAAGTTTTTAATACTATCAAATACTACAGTTAATTCTTCAGGCAAATTTGCATATTCATCAGCAAAATAAGTATTTTCCCTTTTCATTTCATTAACTCCTAAATTTTTATTTACTTAATTGTATAATATGTTACATTGTTTTGTCAAGATTTATCATTGACTTTAAATAATAAAACGATTATTATTAAATTAATATAATTAAAGGAAGTTATGAGATGTCAGTTATAATAGAAAATATTTTTGATTTAGATTTGAGAGATACTCTTGATTGTGGGCAAGCTTTTAGATGGGTTGAAATTAATAAAAATGAGTTTAAAGGCACTGTTTGTGGCAAAACTGTTGTTGTGTCAATGGATAATAATAATTTAACTATTAATGGTTCTACAAACGAAGACGTAGCTAATATTTGGCATGATTATTTCGATTTGTCGCTTGATTATGCTAAAATAAGAGAGAACTTATCTACTATTCACCCAACACTTAAAAACGCTGCTACATACTGCCCAAACATTCGTATTTTAAAGCAAGACCCTTTTGAAGCTTTATGTTCCTTTATCATTTCGCAAAATAATAACATACCTAGAATTAAAGGTATTATTAAAAGTTTTTGCGAGAATTTTGGTGAGTATAACGGTGAAGATTATGCTTTTCCAACACCTGAAACTATAGCCTCAAAAACTGAAAAGGACTTACAGATTATTAAAAGTGGTTTCCGTGCTAAATACTTAATTGATGCATCGCAAAAAGTTGCAAGTGGTGAAATTGATTTTGATGTTTTAGATAAACTACAGCTACCACAAATACAAGAAAATTTAATGAAAATTAAAGGTGTTGGCCCTAAAGTAAGCGACTGTGTTATGCTTTATGGTATGCATAAATTATCATGTTTTCCGCTTGATGTATGGATGAAAAGAGCTATGGAAAAGCTATTCCCAGAGCTTACTCCAAGCGATTTTGGGCAGTACGCTGGAATTGCACAGCAGTATATTTTCCATTACTCAAGAATGAACCCACAAATTTTTGATTAACCTTGTAACCCATAATTTAAAGTGTTTGGGTCTTTAAATAATTCAAAATTTGGTGGCGAAACCGTAAACCAAAAAAACATACAAAGATATAAAAATAAAAACGCTAATATCAAGTGGTAATATTTTTTTAAACATACATTACTTGTATATATTTTATATGAGATTAAATATCCTAAAGCTATAAAAATAAAAGTGCTTGAAATATCTACCCATAAAATATGCGTTCCAGCTATAAAAGTATAGGTGTAAAAAAATACAATCTCCCCTACTCCTATAAAATAAAGTCCGATAACTTTTGAGGCTACAAACTGCTTAAAATAAGGTTTTGCACTTGCTAAAATTATTACTGACCATACTAAAAATGGGAATGTAAGTATTTTTATATGTTCCCATACGCTTTCATTTACTGAACCAAACATAATACTCCACACTGCCCCACCTGAAAATTCATAAATAAAATGCAAAATACAAGCCATTAAAAACGAAAAAAACACACCTGCTATATCTAATTTTTTTAATAATTTCAAATTCAAAAAATATCAACTCACTTTAAAAACAGTTTTTTAATATATATGTAGCTTATCAAATTTTAATGATTTTCAGAACTTTATATATATTTATTTTTAAAAAACATAGTATAATTTATAGTTTTATACAAAAAATATAAATTAGTATTGACAAATCAAAATTTATGTAATACTATGATACCCATAATTAATTTTATTGGAGGAATACGTGATGCAAGGTAACTTATCGAAACGATTTACAAGTTTTGTTTATCCTAACAGTTATTATTACCGTTGGGACGTTTTGTGTTGCCCTGTAACTATTTGTAAAAGTAGGATCGTAAGCTAACTTTAAAATTTTTTACAAACAGTATTTTTTACGGGGTATCTAAAATTTTTAGGTATTCCGTTTTTTTTATACAAAAAAACAAACTAATGAGATGAAAGGAAGTAACAAGACATGATTATTGTATTAAAATCACAAACACAAGAAGAGGAAATTGCTAAATTTAAAGCACATTTAGAGCAAGCTTATTCAGTTAGGGTAAATTCATGGGTAGGCATTCACAACACAGTATTAGGGCTTATAGGTGATACAAGTGCAATAGACATTGACTATATAAACGCTCAAGAGTTTGTCGCAAATGTTAGAAGAGTTCAAGAACCATACAAAAAAGCTAACAAAAAATTTCACCCTGAAAATACTGTTATCACATTAAATAACGGCATTAAAATCGGTGATGGTAGCCTTCAAATTATGGCAGGTCCTTGCTCTGTTGAAAGCGAAGAGCAAATTAATTTTAAGCCGCAAAAAATACAAAAAAGGGGTCCAAGATGCATAACCGTTGCCCGGTTAAAGCGGGGTCGTACGCCTA
>CAYJFG010000003.1:18172-26559 GCA_964369305.1 uncultured Eubacteriales bacterium | reverse complement strand
GCTACTATGATAAGAGGTGGAGCGTTTAAGCCTCGTACTTCTCCTTACGCTTTCCAAGGTTTAAAAGCTGAGGGGTTAGACCTTTTAAAAGATGCAAGAGCAAAAACTGGTTTACCAATCGTTACTGAAATTATGAGAATTTCTCATATTGATATGTTTGAAAATGTAGACATCATTCAAGTTGGTGCTAGAAATATGCAAAACTTTGAACTTTTAAAAGAACTTGGAAAAACTAACAAACCTATCTTGTTAAAAAGAGGATTAAGTAGTACAATAGAAGAGATGCTTATGAGTGCTGAGTACATCATGGCAGGCGGTAACAACAATGTTATCCTTTGCGAAAGAGGTATAAGAACTTATGAAACTGCTACAAGAAACACACTTGACATTTCAGCAGTGCCAATTCTTAAAAAATTATCTCACCTACCAGTTGTAGTAGACCCTAGCCACGCTAGTGGTAAATCATGGTTAGTTGAATCATTATCAATGGCGGCTGTTGCTGCTGGTGCTGATGGTCTTATGATTGAAGTACACAACGACCCTCAACACGCATTATCAGATGGAGCTCAAAGCTTAACTCCAGAACAATTCGACGTTGTATGCAAAAAAGTATTAGGACTTAAAGCATACTTAAATAGTGCAAATATATAAAGGAATTATAAAAAAATGAATATTGTTGTTGTAGGTTTAGGAATTATTGGCGGTTCATATTGTAAAGCTATAAAAAAATATACTTCGCATTTTGTTATTGGTATTGATAACGACGAAAAAACTTTAATCTCCGCTTTAAGAAGTGGTGCTATTGATGAGGGTGGCAACGAGCTGTCCTTATCAAAAGCAGATTTAGTAATAATTTCGTTATATCCAAAACAAGCTATTAATTATTTAAGAGAAAATGCAAAGTATATAAACCCAAAAGCAATAGTTACTGATACTGCTGGTATTAAAATAGCACTTGTAAAAGAATTTAAAGAAATTTCTAATCAGTATGGATTTACTTTTATCGGTAGTCACCCAATGGCTGGTAAAGAAACTAACGGTTTTGTATCCTCAGATAGTGATTTATTTATTGGTGCAAGTTTTATAATTGTTCCTGTTGATAGCAAAAAAGAGCATATTAGCTTTTTATCAAATTTTGCTTATAAAATTGGTTTTTCAACTGTCAAAATTACTACACCTACAAAACATGATGAAATGATTGCATACACTTCTCAGCTACCCCATGTGCTTGCGTGTGCTTATGTATTAAATGATAAATGCAAAGACCACCGAGGTTTTTCGGCTGGTAGCTATAAAGATGTGTCACGTGTTGCTAATATAAATTCTAAATTATGGAGTGAGCTATTTTTAGAAAATTCCGATATTTTATCAGATGAAATAGAAACTTTAATCAATAGTTTAAAAGAGTTAAAACAATCTATTGATGAAGACGACCAATCTAAACTTGAAAGCTTACTTGATCAAGGCAAGAAAAATAAGGAGATATACGGATAATGCAAGTTTTAAAAGTAAAAACTGGAAAAGAATATAATATTTTGCTTTCTCGTGGACTAGTAAATAATTGTGGCGAATATATAAGCGAAATTTCAAAAGCAAAAAATGTTTTAGTAATATCTGATACAAATGTTTTTAAATTTTATGGAGATACTGTTTTAAAATCTCTTAATGAGAATGGTTTTTCTTGCTTTACTCATATATTTGAAGCTGGCGAACAGTCGAAAACACTTTCAACTGTTCACGATATTTACAACACACTTGCAACTAATAATTTTTCAAGAAGCGATTTAATAGTTGCTTTAGGCGGTGGTGTTACTGGTGATATGTCGGGCTTTGTTGCCTCTACTTTTCTAAGAGGTATTAAGTTTGTGCAAATCCCTACTTCGCTTTTAGCACAAGTTGACTCTTCTGTAGGTGGTAAAACTGGTGTAGATATTAAACAAGGCAAAAACTTAATTGGTGCATTTTGGCAACCATCACTAGTTTTAATCGACCCTACCACCTTAAACACTCTACCTGATTTATACTTTAACGACGGTATGGCGGAAGTTATAAAATATGGTTGTATTAAAGATGAAAACTTATTCAAAACTTTAGAAAATAACGATGCTAAAACAATTATAGATGATATAATATTTAGATGTGTTGATATTAAAAGAGAAGTTGTAGAAAATGACGAACACGAAAAAGGCGAGCGTATGCTTTTAAATTTTGGTCATACTCTAGGACACGCACTTGAAAAAGTGTACAATTTTGAAACACTTACTCATGGTCAAGCTGTTTCTATTGGAATGTATTTAATATGTAATGCTTTTGAAAAAAACGGTATTACTCAAAAAGGTAGTACTCAAAGGCTATTAAACCTTATAAAAAAATACAACTTACCTTTTAATGACGACACCCCAATTAATACTATAATAGATAACTGCTTAAATGATAAAAAAAGTAGTGGTGATAATATGAATTTAATAGTACTTAATAAAATTGGAGATAGTTTTGTTAAAGAAATGCCTAAAAAAGATATTTATAATTATTTTAAATGATGTAGTGAACAGTCGATAGCTAATAAAAACATAATTTTTTCATATCAATTCTCAATTTTCAATTTTCAATTCTCAATTCTCAATTCTCAATTCTCAATTTTCAATTCTCAATTCTACATTATTTCTTTTGAAAGGAGCAAAAAACATGAGTAATATAAGAATAACTCCATCAGCTTTAAATGGTGAGGTTACCGCTCCCCCATCTAAAAGCCTTGCACACCGTGCTTTAATTTGTGGTGGTTTATCAAAAGGTAAAAGTGTTATAACAAATATAGCGTATTCAAAAGATATACAAGCTACTATAAATTGTTTAAAAGCTTTAGGTGCTGACGTTACAATAAACGGCGACACTGTAGTTATTGATGGTACAAATACTTTTACAAAAAGCGATGCTATAATGGAATGTAATGAGTCTGGCTCTACACTTCGCTTTTTTATTCCTATTGCAAGTGTTAGTGGTGCAAATATAACTTTTAATGGCGAGGGTAGACTTTTACATCGTCCACTTGATGCATATTTCGATTTATTACCAAAACATGGCGTAAATATAAATCAAGGTGACGACTTTAAAATAAATATAAGCGGAAGACTTACAAGCGGTGAGTTTTCTTTATCACATGAGGTAAGCTCTCAATATGTAACAGGCTTACTTTTTTCTTTACCTTTACTTGACGGTGACAGCACAATAAAACTTACATCTTCATGCAAAAATAACGGATACATCAATATGACACTTGATGTTATGCGTCTTTTTGGTATTGAAATTGACTGTTTAGAAAAAGGATTTTTTATAAAAGGAAATCAAAAATACAAACCTCAAAATTACCATGTTCAAGGCGACTGGTCACAAGCTGCATTTTTTATTTGTGGCGGTGCTTTAAGTGGTGATATCACTGTAAAAGATATAGATATCTCATCTTCTCAAGAAGATAAAACTTGTGTTGAAATTGTAAAACGTTTTGGTGCTACAGTTACCCAACACGAAAATAGCGTTAATATAAAATGCAATAAACTTATCGCTACTGATATTGATGCTTTCGAGATACCAGATCTTGTGCCAATTTTAGCAACTGTTGCAAGTTTTGCTAAAGGTAAATCTACAATATATAATGCACAGCGTTTACGTTTTAAAGAAAGTGATAGATTACAAGCTATAAGCGAGGGTCTTAATAACTTAGGCGCAGACGTTTTAGTAACTGATGACGGACTTGAGATTATCGGCAAAGACTATTTAGACGGCGGAGTTGCCGAGGGTTTTAACGACCATAGAATAGTTATGGCTTTAAGTATTGCTGCTACTCGTTGCAAAAGTGACGTTACTATTACAGATAAAGAGAGTATTCAAAAAACTTACCCTAATTTTTTTGAGCATTTCAACAATTTAGGCGGAGTTTCAAAAAATCTATAAGGAGCAATTTTTTATGTCATCAATATGGGGTAACAAAATAAAAATTTCAATTTTTGGAGAAAGCCACGGAAAAGCTCTAGGCGTTGTTATAGATAATTTACCGAGCGGACTGTCTATTGATATGGACGAAATTCTTTTGAATATGGCAAGGCGAGCTCCTGGAAACGATAAGGGAGCAACTAAACGCAAAGAACCTGACACACCTATTATTTTAAGCGGTGTATGCGACAAAAAAATTACAGGCGCACCCCTATGTGCTATTATCGAAAACACAAACACAAAAAGCGGTGATTATAGCAATATAATGTCATGCCCTAGACCGTCACACAGTGATTATCCAGCATTTTTAAGATATAGTGGTTTTAACGATATTAGAGGTGGCGGACATTTCTCAGGACGTCTTACAGCGTCGCTTGTTTTTGCAGGTTCAATATGCAGACAAATTTTAAAAACTCAAAACATAGAAATTGCCTCTCATATTAATAGTATAAAAGATGTATACGATACTCCTTTTAATTCAATAAATATTGAAAGCGATTTAATACGCAAATTAAACACACAATCTTTCCCAGTTATAGACCCTGAAAAAGAAGTTTTAATGCGTAAACAAATGGAAAACGCAAGACTTAATAGCGATAGCGTTGGTGGTACTATTGAATGTATTGCCAAAGGTGTTAAAGCAGGAATTGGAAACCCTATGTTTTTAGGTGTTGAAAATGTAATCTCTTCTATTATGTTTGGTATTCCAGCAGTTAAGGGTGTTGAATTTGGTGCAGGGTTTGACATTACTAAAATGCACGGAAGTAAAGCTAATGATGAATATTATATTGAAAACGATATTATAAAAACTAAATCAAATAATAACGGCGGTATTTTAGGTGGTATAACTACAGGTATGCCAATTATTTGTAGAGTTGCAATTAAGCCTACACCGTCAATATCACAAACACAAAACACAATAAATTTACAATCAAGAGAAAATACAACGTTAAATATTAACGGTCGTCACGACCCTTGTATATTATCACGTGCAAGTGTTGTAGTTGAAAGTGCTTTAGCTATTGCACTTTTAGATTTATTATCATAAGGAGCATGGAACTATGAGCGATTTACAAGGAATTAGAGAAGAAATAGACGAAATAGACTTAGAACTTACAAAGCTATTTATTAAAAGAATGGATTGTGCAAAGAAAGTTGCACATTACAAAAAAGAACGTAACTTACCTATATTAAATGAAAAAAGAGAAAACGAAGTAATAGAAACTGTTCAAAACAATTGCGGAGAATATGGACATAGTGCAAAACTGCTTTATACAAATTTAATGGAGCTTAGCCGTACTTTGCAACATAATATTGTAAACAGTGGACAAAAAATGAAAGATGTAATTAACAGTGCTAAAGATACTTTTAATAAAGATGAAAAAGATGTATTTGTAGCATCTCAAGGTATTAAAGGTGCTAATTCTCATATAGCTACTAATAATATTTTTACAGATTGTCAAAACATATTTGTAAAAAGTTTTGAAGATGTTTTTAAACTAGTTGAAAATGGCGAAGCAAAATACGGTGTTTTACCTGTTGAAAACTCAGGTTATGGTTCTGTAACTGATGTTTACGACCTTATTATAAAGTACAAATTTTTTATAGTAGGTGCTAATAATTTCAAAATTAAACATTGTTTAGCTGGTGCAAATATTAAAAGTTTAGACGAAGTTAAAACTGTAGGTTCTCACCCACAAGCTTTAATGCAATGTTCTAAATTTATAAAAGAACATAACTTAAACACTTGTTCATATAGTAATACGGCAGTTGCTGCTATGGAGGTTTCAAACCAAACTGATAAAAGCTTATTTGCTATATGCTCAAAAGACGCTGCAAACGAATATGATTTATTTGTTGTAAGCGAAAATATTCAAGATAACGAAGATAATAGCACTCGTTTTGTAGTAATTTCAAAAGAACTTTGTATACCACAAAATGCTAATAAAATAAGCCTTTGTTTTGCTTTACCTCACGTTACTGGCTCACTTTACAGTATTTTAGGTAGGTTTAGTTCAATAGGTTTAAACTTAACTAAAATTGAGTCACGCCCTATCAATAATAAGAATTTTGAATATCTATTTTATGTTGACTTTACTGGAAATGTAAAAGATGAAAATGTTAAAAGTTTAATTTGTGCTTTATCTGATGAAATACCAGAATTTACTTTTTTAGGGAACTATGAAGAAACATAAAATTATAATTGACTTTATAAAAACATTCTTATATACTTAAATTATAAAACATTGACACGGAGTACTAGAGGTGACTTTTCCAAAAAAGTGATTATGATATTGCTTTTATTTCTTCTAATTTAACTCACGATATAGAAAACAATATCATCAATTTATTGAGCGAAATTGATACGTTGTATAAAATAGATTATGTTTTTCTCAAAAATTTGAAATCAAATGATGAACTTACAAATAATATCCTTAAAGATGGGGTTATTGTTATGGATAAATTGACTGCGAAACTTGAAAATTTTGGTAATGCACTTTCTCGTTTAAAAGAAACTTTGGAAAAGTATGCAAATAATGATACTGATTCAATGTATTTAGATGCTATTATTCAGCGTTTTGAATTTACAACAGAACTTGCATGGAAAACTACAAAAGAATATTTAATTTCAGAAAATTTTCTTGAAAACCACTCTCCAAAATCTGTAATGAAAACTGCATTTTCAATAGACTTAACAGAAGATGAACAAGGTTGGTTACAACTTTTAAACGATAGGAATGCTACTTTTCATATTTATAGCGAAGATGAGGCGAATATAATTTTTGAAAGAATACGCTTAACTCATGTAAATTTATTTATTGATTTGTATAATAAACTTAATCTTCTTAATAATTAAATATAAAAGCTACAACAAATTCAGCCTACAACAAAAAAATGTTGTAGGTTTATTTTTATATTTAAAAATAATAATTGACAAAATTTTTTGTGTTTGTTATAATTTAATTAGTAAAATATTAACAGGAGGGTTCACCATGAAAAAAAGTTTTAAAAAATTAATTGCATTTGTTCTTATCTTTATATTTATGCTCAGCATTGTTTCAACTTCTGCATATTCTCTTAACACAAATTCACAAACAGAAAACATAGGCAACTCCTCACCTACTGCTGACACGATAGCAACCGAAAATTACTTACGAAATAGTGACGAATTAGTAAATACAGGCACCGCACAATGGATAACGCTTGACTCTGTAAAAGGCGGACGTATACTTTTTGAATTATCAACAGGTACTATTTTAGACTGTGAAAGTTCAGTGACTGTCGCAGATATCCCAACATTTATAAACGGTATATTTGTACGCCATGTAGCAGAATATGCCTTTGCCGATTGTAGTAATTTAAAATATGTAATATTACCTACCTCTATTCATACTATTGGTGATAATGCTTTTGAAAACTGCACAAGCCTAACCGATATTAACTTAACTTTCCAAGTTTTCCAAACTATGGGTAATGATGTATTTAAAAATACTCACCCAGATTTAGTCGGGCGTGTAATTTCAGTATATCACCCTTATGATATAATAGATTATTTAACTTCATACGGTATAGATTATTCTTATCAGGCTTTAGTTCCATCTGGCGACGGATTTATTCTTTTTGACAGTCAGAAGCTTTCCATTGCTGGTTACAAAGGCAACATCACCCATGTTGAGATTGACACCGTAATATATAATACCGCTGTTAATTATATTGAACAATTTGCTTTTAAAGATAGTGCCACTTTAACATCATTAATTGGCACTAGTATTCAACAAATCGGAGAAAATGCTTTTGAAAACTGCACAAATTTACAATCAATCGATGTTCCAAACGTCTATATAGTTTCACATAATGCTTTTAAAAACTGTACAAACTTGACGTCATTTACAATGAAAGGTTCATCAAGTTGGAGTAATGCTAGCTTTGGTAACAATGCTT
Organism: uncultured Eubacteriales bacterium; assembly: GCA_964369305.1. Lineage (GTDB taxonomy): Bacteria > Bacillota > Clostridia > Oscillospirales > Acutalibacteraceae > CAYJFG01. The sequence goes on along the minus strand of CAYJFG010000003.1, from coordinate 18,630 downwards.
TTTTAGGTTGTACAAATTTAAAAGAAGTACTTATCTACACACCACTTATTGAAATTAATTTTGATATTTTCAGTGGTTGTGCTAATTTAGAAATGGTTTATTTATTTTCTACAATTCAAAGTTTTAGCGATACAACTTTAAGCACTTTAAGCGATAATTTAACTTTGTTTATTATGCACCAAAATATACCACTACAAACATATTTAGATGAATTAAATATCACTCATAGAAACTACTTAACATATCCAGTAAACGGTGGAACTATACTCTTTTACCCATATTTTGGTAGTGTGTTTGGGTACTGGGGATCCCCTACCGATATTGTAATACCTAGCAATATTTTAGGTTATGATGTTAAAAATATTTTAAACAACGCTTTTGACAGATGTAATAGTTTAACCTCTATAGTTTTACCTGACACCGTCAATAAAGTGTATGATCAAGCATTTATTATGTGT
>CAYJFG010000003.1:11165-18162 GCA_964369305.1 uncultured Eubacteriales bacterium | reverse complement strand
TAGTAATCTACATACAGTTATATTTGGAAAAGGTTTAGAGGAATTAGAAGATTATATTTTCACATACTGCGAGAGTCTTTCAACAATCATATTTTTAACAGATAAAGACAACTTTATCAGAACAAATAAAGACGGAGCTTTTTCTAGCACTTATTCAGAACAAGTAGATATTTTTTCTCCTGTAAATAACAACAAAATAGCCGATATATTAAATGCTCATCCAGCTATCGTAGAAACTGTTTTTACATATACAGTAGGACTACCAGTTGATATAGGTGATTATAGGCTACTTTTAAACGCACAAACTAACACTCTTGACAGTCTTTTAAAAACAGGAACGCAAAAAGAAATAACTATACCAAGCAACGCATATGACTATGAAATTACTGCAATAGCAGATAACCTTTTTAAAGATAATAACACTTTAGAATTTATAAGCTTGCCTGACTCAATAACTTCAATTGGCAACAACGCCTTTGAAAATTGCAGTAACATGAAACATATCGCTATACCTGATACTGTAACTTCAATTGGTGAAAACGCTTTTTTAAACACACCTAATGATTTTTACGTATTCTTATCAAGTAAAAACGAGTATATTGAAAATTATTTAAATGAAAATAATATAAAATATCATATTGGTTTATTGTCAATTGACGTTGACGGCGGTAAATTATTCTTTGACGCTACAACTGGGCATATCGTTACTTATTATGGTAGCCCTAAAGATGTAGTAATTCCAGAAAGTGCATACGGCACAACTATTACTGGTATTGGCGGTTTGGCTTTTGGTGATTGCAATAGCTTAACTTCTATTGTTATTCCAAATACTGTTACTACTATATCTACAGGTGCATTTGCTGGTTGTACAAATTTAAAAGATGTGACTTTCCCTAGTAATATTACTACCTTATCAGCCGTTACTTTTTACGGTTGTACTAGTTTAACTTCAATTTCACTTCCAACAAATTTAAGGCAACTTGATGCAAATGTATTTATAAATTGCACTAATCTACAAACAATTTCTCTTCCTCGCAACTTAACCATAATAAATAATGATGCTTTTAATACAACATCTCCTAATTTAGTGTTGCTTATTAATGAAAATAACCAAATTGCTATTAACTTTGCAAAAAACAAAAAAATCCCTTATGGGCTAACTACTATTAAAGGCATTGCACCGTATATAAAAAGTTATGCATTCTCATCTGATAGTACAACTGCACTTATTACAGATTTAGTAATTCCAAACGGTATTACAGGTATTGATGGTAACGCTTTTAATAATTTAGAAAACTTAAAAACAGTTACTTTACATAACAATACTAACCAAATTAACAACTTTGCATTTAATATAGTATCAAACGATATAACACTTTATATTTATAGTGATAACGACTATGCTAAAAACATTGCACAAATTACAACTCTGACAGATAAACAATTTACAAGTGCTGACGTTTCTGGCGATGGAAATATTAGTATTACTGATGTAATTTTAATGCAACAGTATCTTGCAAATATAATCAGTACTTTCCCTGTAAATACTCTATAACACTTACAAAAAGGTTGTTACTTCTATGTAGCAACCTTTTTATTTGACAATTAAATCTTATATTGTTATTATATTATATAACATAAATATTAAGAGGTTAATAGATGAACGAGCAACTTTATATATGGGAACGATTAAAAAACACAGATAAACCAATAATTTTATATGGTACTGGAAACGGTGCTGACAAGATATTAAACGAATTTGAAAAACTGAATATAAATATAAACGAAATTGTTGCAAGTGACGATTTTTGCCGTAACCAAAATTTTAGGGGCTACACTGTAAAACCACTTACACCTACATTAAAATTATACAAAGATTTTATTTTAGTTTTAGCTTTTGCAACTCAAATACCTGACTTAATCGAAAAAATTTATAAACTCGAAAAAGAGTTTAATTTGTTATGCCCTTATACTCCTGTTTTTGGTAATGATATTTTCACTCTAGATTTTTACAAAAAAAATTTAGAAGACATAAAAAAAGCACGCAAATTAATGCAAGATAATATATCTTTAAGTGTTTTTGATAATTACTTAAACTTTATAATGTATGGTAAATTAGATTATATAAAAGCTTGTGAAACTCCAAAAGAAGAGGCTTTTTATAACATTTTAAAGCTTTGTGACCATGAACATATTGCCGATTTAGGAGCGTATAAAGGCGACACAATACAGGAAATTTTTGATATGTGTAGTGGCTATGAAAATATCTATGCGTTTGAGCCTGATATTAAAACTTTTAAAAAGCTTGAAGTTTTTACTAAAAATCTTCCAAACATATACAATTTTAATTATGGTATATGGAACGAAAATAAAACGCTATTATTTGAAAATAACGCCGACAGAAGTTCCACATTAAACGATAAAAAAGGAACTCCTACAGACGTTGTAGCTTTAGATAATATAATCAAAAATAAAAAAATAACTTATATTAAAATGGATATTGAGGGTGCTGAGTTTGAAGGTTTAAACGGTTCTAAAAATATTTTAAAAAAACAAAAACCAAAGCTCAACATTGCAGTTTACCATAGGAATGAAGATTTTTTCAAATTACCTCTTTTAATTAAAGAGATAAACCCTGAATACAAAATATATATGCGACACCACCCATATATACCTTTTTGGGATACAAATATATATTGTGTGTAAAATTAAATTATAATATATGATTTTATACATTTTTTTAGCATTTTAGTTGACATTATTACTTAAAAGCATTATAATTAAGTTAAATTGAATAGCAGGGGTGCTTTATTTTATAAGGCTGAGATTAGACCCTTAACCTGATTCGGATAATGCCGACGTAGGAATTATATTTTAAATTATGGATAAAAGTAAATCAGGTTTTTTACTTTTGTCTTTTTTTTAATTTTATTCAATTTAATTATTCTTTTTAAAAGTGAGGTGGCAAAATAGCCGTGGTGGAGAGGAGCGTCTTTACCACTAGAATTTATAGCGATGGGAAGCTGTGTTTCAGCGTGAGAGGAAACTTTTAAGTTTCGACCGAATTTATTTATTCAGGCAATTTGCCATAAATTTTTAAGGAGTGTAAAAAAATATGAAAATCAATGTAAGAAAATTAACTTTAGCATCTGTTTTGATAGCCGTAGCTGTAGTAGGTAGTTTATTATCTTTCCCATTTTTAGGAAGCAAATGTAGTCCTGTACAACATATAGTAAATATAATTACAGGCGTATTACTCGGCCCTTGGTACGCTGTAGGCTGTGCGTTTTTATCAAGCCTTATACGAAATATCTTTGGTATTGGTAGTCTACTTGCTTTCCCTGGAAGTATGTTTGGTGCGTTTTTATGTGGTTTACTTTACTACAAATTTAAAAATGTAACTTTAGCTTTAATTGGTGAAACATTTGGAACTGTCATTTTAGGTGGATTATCTGCATACCCTATTGCTATACTATTAATGGGGCAAGATGCTGGCACTATTAGTATGTTTGTATATATTGTTCCTTTTTTAATTTCAACAGGCGTAGGAACTATAATTGCAGGATTTATAGTGTATCCACTTACTAGGACAAAAGTTTTTTCTCAGATGAAAAACCAATTACAGTATCAAACTATAAAAAATTAAATCGCCTGTACATATTATAAAGGAGAATTTAAAATGTACAAAACACAGATGGAAGCTGCCAGAAAAGGTATTTTAACAAAAGAGATGGAAGAAGTCTTGAAAAAAGAGCATATTTCTTCAGAAGAATTGATCGAACTTATGGCTGAGGGTAAAGTAATTATACCTTGCAATAAACTGCATAAATCAATTAATGCTAATGCAATAGGCCCTATGCTTAAAACAAAAATCAACGTAAATTTAGGAACTTCAAGGGACTGCATTGATATGGAGGTTGAGCTTGAAAAGGTTCAAAGTTCAGTTGATATGGGTGCTGACGCTATAATGGATTTAAGTTCATTTGGTGACACTCAAAAATTCAGACGTCTTTTAACTTCTAAATGCCCTGCTATGATAGGTACAGTGCCTATATATGATGCAGTAGTTTACTATAATAAAAAACTTGCAACTATCACTAGTGATGAGTGGTTAGACATTGTTAAAATGCACGCCGAAGACGGTGTAGACTTTATGACAATCCACTGTGGTATAAATAAAGAAACTGTAAATAAATTTAAACGCAATAAAAGGCTTACAAATATAGTTTCAAGAGGTGGCTCAATAATATTTGCATGGATGGAAATGACTGGAAATGAAAATCCATTTTATGAGCGTTTCGACGAGATTTTAGAGATTTGCCGTGAATACGACGTTACATTAAGCCTAGGTGATGCGTGCCGTCCTGGTAGTATTGCAGATGCTACAGACGCTTGCCAAATTGAAGAATTAATAGTTTTAGGCGAACTTACAAAACGTGCATGGGAAAGAGATGTACAAGTTATGATTGAAGGCCCTGGACATATGCCACTTAACCAAATAGCGGCTAACATGGAAATTCAAAAAACATTATGCCATCACGCACCATTTTATGTTTTAGGTCCATTAGTAACTGATATAGCACCTGGGTATGACCATATAACATCAGCTATTGGCGGAGCAATTGCCGCAACTTATGGTGCATCTTTCTTATGTTACGTTACACCTGCTGAGCATTTAAGATTACCAGATTTAGCAGACGTTAAAGAAGGTATAATTGCATCTAAAATTGCAGCTCATAGTGCTGATATTGCAAAAGGTATTAAAGGTGCTATGGATATTGACTACGAAATGAGTACCGCAAGAAAAAACCTTGATTGGGAAAAAATGTTTTCACTTGCAATTGACGAAGAAAAACCACGTGCTTATAGAAAATCTTCAACACCTCAAAAAGAGGATACTTGCTCAATGTGCGGTAACTTCTGTGCTGTTAAAAATGTAAATAGAATTTTAAACGGCGAAATCGTTACTATATTTGATGAATAATAAAAACATTAGGAGAAACAATTAATATATGATAAAAAAATCTTTTGAAAATTTAAAATTAAAACAACCACTTATACATAATATTACAAACTATGTAACTGTTAATGACTGTGCAAATGTGCTTCTTGCGTGTGGAGCATCACCTATTATGGCTGATGATATTTCGGAAGTTGCAAAAATCACTAGTATTTGTTCAGGACTTAATTTAAATATCGGAACTTTAAATAAAAACACTATTGAATCAATGATAGCAGCTGGAAAAACTGCAAACGCATTATCTCACCCAATATTGCTTGACCCAGTAGGTGCTGGTGCATCAACTTTAAGAACTCAAACGGCACAACAATTATTTAACGAATTAAATATTGCAGTTATAAGAGGTAATATATCAGAAATAAAAACTCTTGCTCTAGGTTATGGCAATACTACTGGAGTTGATGCTAATGTAGCTGAAATAGTTACAGATGAAACTATAGGTATTGTAGTTGACTTAGCTAAAAGGTTGTCTGCTTCTTCTGGTTCAATAGTTGCAATTACTGGCGTTATTGACATAGTTGCAAATGGTGAAAAAGCTTGTGTTATTCGCAACGGTCATAAAATGATGAGTAAAGTTACTGGTACTGGTTGTATGCTTTCTGCAATGACAACGGCGTATATTTGTGCAAACCCAAAAGATATGTTTTGGGCAACAGTAGCGTCTACTTGTGCTATGGGGCTTTGTGGCGAACTTGCTTTTGAGCGTTTAACACCTCGTGACGGTAATATTACTTACCGCAATTATATAATTGACGAAATTTATAACTTAACTGCTGAAAAATTAGAATTAGGTGCTAAATATGAAGTATATTAATGATGACTTACTTTTATATGCTGTTACTGATAGGCAATGGCTAAAAGGTGATACTCTTGCAAATCAAGTAACAAAAGCTATTGAGGGTGGCGTTACTTGCGTTCAACTTAGGGAAAAAGACTTAAATTATGACGACTTTTTAATCTCAGCAATACAAATTAAAGATATTTGCAAAAAACATAATGTATTATTTATAATTAATGATAATATAGATGTAGCTATAAAAAGTGGTGCTGACGGCGTTCATATTGGACAAAGCGACATGGACGTATTAACAGCTAGAAAACTTGTTGGCGATGATATGATATTAGGAGTTTCTGCTTCAAACATAGAATTGGCAGTTAAAGCTCAAAATGACGGTGCAGACTATTTAGGTGTAGGTGCTGTCTTCCCTACCTCAACAAAATTAGACGCAAACGACGTTTTAATAGAAACTTTAAAAGATATATGTAGTAATGTTTCTATTCCTGTTGTAGCAATAGGTGGTATCAACAAAAGTAACATGACAAGACTTGCAAAGAGTGGAATTAGTGGAGTAGCTTTAGTTTCTGCTATTTTTGATAACGACAATATAAAACACGAATGTAAAGAACTTAAAGAAATTGCATTTAGTCTTTTATAATATCAAAACTTAAATAAATTTTGATAAAAACTAAGAGTGAATATCTTAATATTTTGGATTTAGAGAATTACTTATTTAAATCGCATGGTTGGTTGTGAGGTTTTATCGTTTTTCACTCTCCATGCTATTTAAAACCTCATGTATTACTGATTTCTGGTGTCTGGTATCTATAAAATTTTGGAGGGAAACCCATGCAAAAAGTTTTAACAATAGCCGGTTCTGACTGTAGCGGTGGTGCTGGTATTCAAGCTGATATAAAAACAATTACCGCACATAAATTATATGCATTAAGCGTTATAACTGCCTTAACTGCTCAAAATACAACTGGTGTTTATGGAATAAGTGAAGTTAGTAGCGATTTTTTAAAAAATCAATTAGACTGCGTTTTTACAGATATTTTTCCAGATGCTATAAAAATCGGTATGGTATCTAATGAAAATCTAATTATTGCTATTAAGGAAAAACTTATTGAGTATAATGCTAAAAATATAGTACTAGACCCTGTAATGGTTGCTACAAGTGGTAGCAATCTTTCGTCAAG
>CAYJFG010000003.1:9704-11155 GCA_964369305.1 uncultured Eubacteriales bacterium | reverse complement strand
AGTGCTGTAAAAACTCTTACTAAAGAGCTTTTGCAATTAGCTACTTTAATAACTCCAAACATTTACGAAACACAAGTACTAAGTGGTTTTGAAATTAAAAGCGAAGATGATATGAGAAAATCTGCAAAATTTTTGTATCAAAAATATAATGTTGCATCTTTAATAAAGGGTGGCCATTTTGGCAAAGATGCAAACGACTATTTATATGACGGTGTAAACGAATTTTGGTTTTATTCTAAAAGGATTGATAACCCTAATACTCATGGAACTGGTTGCACCTTGTCGAGTGCAATTGCTTGTAATTTAGCTTTAGGTTATAGCTTAAATGAAAGTGTTCAAAACGCTAAAAATTATCTTACAAATGCAATTTCTTCAAAACTTGACTTAGGAAAAGGCAGGGGTCCTTTAAATCATATGGTTAATTTATAGGCTTTTTACAACCATTTTTTTGATAAATCCTTTACAACTTTACAAAGTAACATTCAAAAATGAACAACCTGCAAACCTTTATTTGGAGATGTCAGTTAGCAGTATCCAGTCATCATAGAAAAAACGCCCTTTATAAACAAAAAATCCGTAAGGATTTTCACATTCACTATTCACTTTTCATTATTCACTTTTCACTATAACGTGACAACCCACAAACTCCTATATTCTAGGTGTTTGTGGGTTGTTTTAATACACTACAGTATATTATTTTTAACGGTACAGTTAATTAAAATATACGTTTTGTACTCTTTATAAAACATCTTAATTAAAAGACATTAAATAACTGGGTATTCATATGTTGCTGATACTATCGCTTTTGTATCACCTTTAGTATCTGTTCCATCATATATAACATATGGTTGTAAGTGGATTGTAAGTTCGTTATTATCTCCTTGAGCATTGTAATAATTTGATGTCAAGTAGAAGTTTACACGGTCTTGAGCATTTAAAGTACCTGTTAAGTCATATTCTGTCCATTGACCATTAATGTCGTATGTATCGCCTGCTTGTGTAACTTGATATCTAACTTTATATTCGTCAACTATTGTGCTGTCTGGTATAAAGAATGACATAGGGAATACATATTTTACTTTTGTTGTTCCAGCATCATCTGCATATACTTCGTATAATGCATCTTCAGCTATTGCATATGGAGTATTACTTACTGTTATAGCAAGGTTATCGCTATAAATTGGTATTAGCTCAATGTTTTGTGTAATTATGAATTTATATTGACTATCGTATGAAACAAATGCTTCTTTTTGAGTGTTGTACCAACCAACAAATGCTCCACTTGTTGTAGTTTCTGGTGCTACTATCCATGCTGTTTTTCCGTATTTAATACTAGCTGAATACTGGTCAATATATGAATTGTAACTGCTATCATAATTATCATATACACTATTTGAGTTTTCACGAGAAATTGCATAAATTTTTATGTCGCTCATAGCTTCTTCTAATGC
>CAYJFG010000003.1:0-9694 GCA_964369305.1 uncultured Eubacteriales bacterium | reverse complement strand
CATTTGAGTAATATGGAGAATTTGTAGTAGTTTTATCAACTGGTAATTGTAGTTCATATGTTTTTTCATATTGATTAGCTATTAACTCTACATTACCTGTTACATTATCTGGTGTACCAACACCTACTTCAAATATATAGTCGTTATATCTACTTTGTGATAAAGCAACTATATTTTTAACGTCTGCTGTTAAGTATACTGGTTGTGTTCTTGCTATAGTAGCTTGTCCTGACTCGTCTGTTATGTCTGGATAATAAATAGTTAAGTTATATTGTTTATCTAATAACATATTAGAAATCTCAAGAGTTGCAAGACTATCGTATGCTTGGAAATCATCAATATAGAAAACTTTTTCATCTACTGGTGCAAAAGCTGGTGTTGATAATTTTGTGCTTTCTTTTTGACCGTCGATATAGAATTTAATAGTTTTTGCATCACTCATATAATTTAAATTAACTATTACAGAAGTAAATCCATATTCTTTATCAAATGCTACTAATTCTTCTTGTGCGATAATTTGCTTATAAAGATTTTCTGTGCCAATTGTAATTACTTCTATTTTACCTGAGTTGTACTCAATTTCAGCTCTTAAGTCTGTGCTGTAATTACCCCAACCACCGTTTAACATATCTTGTGTTAAGATAATGCTTGCAGTTTCTTCTACTGGGAAGTCATATTTTACTTTGATACTGTAGTTACCTGCATAAACATACTCATTATCTAAATATATTCCGCTTGGGTTTACATCTGAAACTGTGCTAATAGCTCCTAATTTGCTGTCAGTTTCAAAGTCTAAAGCTGTTTGAACTGGATTTATGCTATTTTTATTAAGTGTTGACATAACACTGTAAGTTTGTGTAGTTGTTGTTTTAACTAAGATATCTGTTAAAGCATTGTACCAATTATTAACCATTTTTTCTTCGCCTAAAGCATTTGGATGAGCGGCGTCGAATGAGTCTGTTGCTGGGTCATAGCCTGTGTATTGGTCGCAAACTATAATTGGTGATTGTTTTGTTGAGTTTAATGTAGCCCATGTTAAAATCTCGGCGTTTAACTCTTCAACTCTAGCTTCGTAACCTGCAAGTGGGATAATTTGTGCTACTACTAAAACTACGTTTGGATTTATAGCTCTCATCTCTGCAAGACCTACACTGTAAGCGTCGATTATATCTGAAATTTCGTATGGTTCTTCTGCATATCCCCAAATATCGTTTGTGCCATAGTGCATCATTACAAGGTCTGGGTTTGAAACGCTAAACCAGTTTGTAATATTACCTGTTGTTAATATTTCTGATGCTTTTGTACCATAAATAGCATTATGAGCAAGTCCTCTTTCTGCTAGTTGTCTAAATGTTTCTTTTTGTTCTGGGTATTCTGCTGGATATTCGCTTAAGTCTTTGTCCCAGTTTGCTTTTCTGTCAGCATCGTTTGTTGTTCCTACAAATTCAATATTATAATCATTTAAAGCAAGCATATCGTCAAGTAATAATCTCCAAAGTGCGTTATCTGTAATAGAGTCGCCTATTTGAGTTATTTTTTGAATGTGCGAACCGTCATAACTGAAAATTTCAAGTGAAATTACAAGTGGTGTTGCAATATTTCCAACACTGTCGCTTGCTGTATAAGTAATATTATACATACCAATTTCTTGTGGGTTTGTAACTACTTGCCCTGTGCTGTCTGTAATTTCAACATTTACTACTATGTTTTCTTCTCTGTTGTCAGTAGCTTTTATTTGTGGAATTTCAAATAATTGACCTTGAAGTACTGCTATACTTCCGCTACCGTTATAATCAAATACTGGTGCAAGTGTATCTTCTCTAGTTTCTTCGCTTTTTAATTTTAATGAAACGTTACCAATTGCAAAGACCATACCGCTTGCATTTGCAGGTCCTGATGCATTAAACGAAACTGTAGCTGTTCCTGCTTCTAAGTAAATAGTATCAAATACAACTTCTGAACCTGCAAGTGATCCTAAGTTTTTAACCATAGTATACTCACCTTGTACTACTGTGATGTTAGCAGTATCGAATGTACCTATTGTTTTAATTAAAGAAGATAATGAGTATATACCTGATTTGTCAACTGTTACTTGTTGTGATAGTGATACATTAAATGCATCTTGTGTCCACCATGTAAAGTAGCTATTTTCCATTTTACCCCATGAACCACTTTCAGTATAGTTCCAGTTGCTTGGCATATATCTCCAGCCACCATCTAAGTAAGTTTCTGACATATCGCCATTAACTATATATTCTTTTGCAATTTTACTAGCTGGTTTTAGCGTTACGTCTTTAATTCCCATAAACGCACCCCATTCACTCGCTGGAGAAACTGTTTTAAATGCTATAGTTGCTTTACCCTCTACTAAATCAATGTCAGTAAATGATACTGGGAAATCTACTAAATCATCTGTAGTATTTAATTCAAATGTTTGTACTGTGTCGCCTTGTGTTATTGTTACTTGTGAAGTTGTGAAACCGTCTTTAGGTGATTGATATAATAAAGCTCCTAAATCATATTCGCCTGTTTTTGGTATATCAACTTCTTGGATTAATTGATGTGTAAACGCCCATGTTGCCCATGTTAAGAAGTAACCGTTTTCAATTTTACCTTCACTACTCATTATCCATGGATTTTCTGGTGTTCCAAATAACTCGTAAGTATTATCTTTAACTACGTTTGTGTCTATTTCTTCAATTAGTGATAATCTAGCCTCTTTGTAAGCTATTATCATACCGTCTGCATTAGCTTCGCCATTTGCATAAAGTACAAATTCAACGTCGCCTGCATCAAGCATTACATCATCAAATACAAGAGTTGTGTATGAGTCGTTTGTGTCAATTCCAATTGCTGAATAAACTTCAACGCCATTTTGCATAATTAAAACGCCTGCATCATCTAGGTTAGATTTAGCACGGATATTAAGTGTTATTTCGTATCTACCTGCAACAAGTCCTATTACATCTTGTGATACTTTAGAATTTAGTGCGTCTGCTGTCCATAAAAGAAGTCCGCCGTCTTCCATTTTAAAGTCGCCAATTATCGACCAATCTGTAGGTAATCCGCTTGTTTCTGAAAGTGCTGAGAAATCTCCGTTTACTAATAAGTTTTCACGTACTACTGGAATTTCTTCAACGTTGCCCTCAACGTTTATATTAACTGTAACGCTATCTGAAACTTTTGCTGTAGCATCAAAATTGTCAATTGATGCTGTAATAGCAATATTTTCGCCATTATAAACATTTGACTCTGCTGTTAGTTCATAAGACCATGCACCATTAACTACTGGTACATTTATAATTTGTGAACCCATTGTAAGAGTAACGTAATTTACATAAGTTGCTGTACCCTCTATAACTTGTGGGAAAGATGTAATATCTGTAACGTTTGTTGTTATATCTACTGTAGCTTGATTTAAATCATCAACAAAGTTTGCACCTTTTATATCATCAAGGTAAATTGTGCCTGTTGCTGGTGAAGATGAATTTAGCTGGTTTGTATAAATTGAGAATGCTTTAATATCTAAAGTTTTATCAAATGGTGTAACACGTGGGTCCCATGATGGTGGGATAAATGAGCTAAATGGTAGATAAACTTCTGTCGCTCCGCTTGAATTCATATATCCAACTGCTTCCCACATTAAACCGTCTTCCATAGTTATCTGATAAGTTATGGAGTTACCTGAACCATCTGGAACATACCAGAAACGTATGCCGTCAAAATCAGCTAAGTTTAATTTTGAAAGAGTTTTTGTAGCACCTGCATAACCTGTGCCGTTGTAGTTATAATCTATTTTTAGACCATAACTGCCCTCTGTTTTTGTGTCAGTATTAAGAGTTAAATCAATTAGTCCGCCCTCTTGGTTTCTATTATAAGCCTCGTTTAGTAAAACGTCTGAGCCACTGTACTCTTCGTAGTCATCTATTTTTGTAAGACTACCAAAAGAAATGCTGTCAATATAAAACTCGCCTACTGGTTTGTCTTTATTTGTATTTTCAACTATAATGCTAAATTTAACAACGTTTGTATAATCAAAGTCTGCAAGTTTATCCATTACAAAAGATGAAATTTCTGTTGTATCGTCTAATACTTTTTCAAATTGAACTGTTTTACCGTTTACATCTGTAAGTTCAAATATCATTGTATTTTGTGAATTGTCGCCTTTAATCCATGCATAAATTACGTCATAAGCTGAAACATCTATATTAGCTAAATCTTTAGAAATAACTAGTCTGCCGTCTTCCATAGTTGTAGTATATGCATCTGATAAGTTAATATCTTTACCAAAGTAAATTTCGCCATCTTCTAGTATATTACCTGAATGAGTATTTACTGCTGGTATTCTTTTTGTGCCTGATGCAAATTCAACACTGTTTACAACGCCGTCACCTGTTGCAATAGCTTTTACGTATCTGATATTGTCTGTTACAACTGTTTGTGTAGCCTCAGCCTCAACATAGTTAATGCCGTCTTCTGAAACTAAAATTTGCACGTCACCCTCAGAAGTAACTCTGTAAGATGTCATATCTTGGAATGAATAGTAAATAACTTCTCCGCTTGTTCCTGCTACTGCTTGTAGTCCTGTAGCTGTTTTTTCCATATTAGTCATGTATGATGCTTGTGTAAAGTCATCGTCTTGTACTAATTGGTTGTATTTTGCTTTACTTTCATCAATTCCTGTGCCGTCGTTATTATAAGTAATTCCAACGTCTTCAAGCTGACATAAGTTTTTACCCTCAATTAATATTCTGATATACTTATATTCTGAATTAACATCTGCTGTATAAGAAGTGCCATTTTCAACACCCTCGATTAATTCAAAATTAACACAATCATTAGAACCATAAATCATTGGCATACTTTTTGATGCTGAAGTAAGTGTTATATCTACATTTTCAACTGGTATACCATTAAAATATGTTATATAAGCAAGGTTACTTGTACCATTCTTTATAGTACCATTTGAAGCTGTAATACCTGTTGAACGGTCATAAGTATATGTATTTCTAATTTCTGTTGTATTTTGATCGTTTTTGCTAACTGCAACTAAATCTAGTGGATCTAGTACATATTGTGTTGCATTTTCTATAGTTACATAATTTGACCAAAGCCCTACTCCTGACTCATTTACTGCACGTAAACGATAAGTATAAGTTTCGCCGTTTGTAGCTGTAACATCATGAAAACCACGAATACCTGGACGACCGCCGTCGTTAATTTTTTCGTCATCTCCTGCTACTGTTACCCAATTGCTACTATCAGTTGGGTTTGTGTCTGTTGTTCTTTGAATTTCGTACCATGCACCGCCTACAACACCACGCCATTTAATATCGCCTACTGTTGTAATATCATATAATAACGGTGTGTTTATTTGGCTTGGTGGGTTTATTGGCTCGTCGCCTGTGCCACCATTTGCTATTTGTGCATATTTGTAAATTGTCATAAGCATATCTGTTTCATCATAATATTCGCCTGACTCAAACCCTGGCCAGTGATATGCTGCCCAGTTTCCTGGGTTTTCATCGTGCCAGTAAAAACCGTATCCGTCCATATGAGAACGCATACTCCACATCATAACACCGTCAGATCCTGCATTAAATGCTGACTTGAAAACTGCGTCTGCATCTTTAGCATCTGTATATCCGCCAAACTCACCTAAAATAAATGGTTTGTTTGCATTTGTAGCTGCTGTTGCATCTGCATCTGCTTTAATAACATAATTACCTGTGTAATAGTGAGCTCCTAAAACTTCGCATTTGTTTTCAGCTGATAATGAACGATCTGTCATAGACATACGTCCGTCTAAAACTAATTGCTGAGCTCCTGATGCTCTTAATTGGTCGTAAACTTCATTTGTCCAATTAATTAAAATGTCGTCGTATTCCTCTTGGTCATATGCACCTAGTTCGTTACCTGTTTCCCATGCAAATACTGCTGGGTCGTCTTTGTACGCCACACCACTTACAGTATTAACCCTGTTCATAAGTCTGTCTATCATTTGTTTAAAGTAACCCATTAAAGTTTCGTCACTGTAAAACTGCCATGCTGCCTCATTAAATGCATTTGGACTATAATATTCACCTGTCACCATAGACACATAACCGTCCATACCGCCTATCCAGTGCCAATGGTCAACTAGTGGAATAATAAGTCTTACTCCATATTCGTTTGCAAGTGCTAAAAGGCTATCAAGTTCGTTTAATGCTTCATCATTAAATATTAATTGCCCATTTTCATCAACACCCATTACATAAGCTGTATCAGCATTTGTGCCGTTGTATACAGGTATTGTATATGTTCTTGTAATTTTTGCACCCATAGTATTTATAGTTTCAAGGAAATATTCTTGTTCCCATGGGTTGTTTGTTAATGCTTCAGGATAGTTTATTGAGGCAAACTTAAATTCCTCATTACCCTCCATAAGTTTATCACCTTGTGCTGTGATGAACTCATCAAAAACTGTTTTGTTGTCTGAAGTAGCAGCAAAAGCACCTATTGTTAAGAAGTTTGTTAATAATAGAGTACTTGCTAAAATTACAGAAATAATTTTTTTTCGCAACATAATCTTACCACCTTTGTTTAATTTATTTTTAGACTTATGTTTTATACTAAACTATAACGAATTATTTTTTAGTAATTTAATAATATCATAATAACCAAAAATTAAAAATGACGTTCATTTGCATTTATATACAATTTTATAGTTATTATACAATTTTACATTTCACCAAGCAATTAATTCACCAAAGTATATTAAATCTGTACATCAAAATCATTAAAATAAGTGATATTATCATACGTCCAAAAAAAGAACCACAATTTTACTTGTGGTTCTTTTTAGAAAGAAGAAAAATCTATTTATGCATTTAAACTTGTTTTATTAAGAAAGGTTTTAATGGGTTATAATTATTCAGCTGCTCTTGCTTCTGCCCATTTTGTGTTCCAGTTTTTGATTAATTCAGCTGCTTTTGCATCGTCAGCTTCTGTGATGTACGCTTGTAATACTGAGTTACCATCGCACTCGATTTCATTTAGTCTGTTTGTGAATGCTGGGTCTACTGAGTCTGGTGACATTGTTTCTACGCCATAGCTTAATAATTCTTCAATTGCTGGGTCTGTAACTTCTGCATCTTTATAACCAGAAATTTCGCTTGTAGCTGTTGTGTATCTACCGTCTTCGATCATGTATTTTAAGAAATCTTTTGCTTCATCTGCATTTTCAGAGTCTTTTGAAACACCCCATGATTTTGCTGGAAGAACTGATATACCTTTAGCATCTGGGAATGGGAACATACCGATATCTTCTTGTGCTGCACCTAAGTCTACTAATTGAACTGGGAACCATGAGCCTATGAAGAACATAGCTGTTTTTGCTTGTGACATATCAAGTTTTAATTGGTCCCAACCTGCTGACATTACGTCTGGCTCTAATTGACCATTTTTTTGTAAATCTCTAATTAAGTTCATTGATGTAAGCATTGTATCATCAAATAATACGTCGCTGTCGATATATTTATTTTTACCAACTGTGCTACCGTCAACTGCTACTTGGATTGAATCCCATGTAACCCATGGATAGATAGGCCATACATCTTTAAGTGATGTACCCATTGCTGTAATTCCTGCATCTTCAAGTTTTTGGCAAGCGTCTAAAAACTGAGCTGTTGTTCTTGGAACTTCTGTAATTCCTGCTGTTTCAAATGCTTTTTTATTGTAAACGATACCTTCGTATGTAATAGCATCATTTAATACGTAAACACTGTCGCCTACTCTGTTTGATTCATAGTAGTGTAGGTTGTCTGCACTAAATCCTAAATCATCAAGTGGTAGGAAGTAGTCTGGGTATACATCTTGTGACATTGAAGAAAGTACTTGATAAATATCAGGAGCTGCTCCACCTGAAACTTGTGTACCTACTGTTTGGTCGTAATCTTTAACGCCTTCAAATTTGATTTCTACATTTTCATTTTCTGCCATGTAGTCGTCTGCTAAATCTTGAAGTGTGCTGTCTACTAAGTCTGTTCTGTTTGTTGCAATTGTTAGTACCACTTTTTCTGCTGGGTCTGTAGTGTCTGTGTCGCCACTTGGTGAACAAGCAGCAAGGCCTGTAACTGCCATTGCAGAAACTAAACCTAATGCTATAACTTTCTTTTTCATAACTTTTTGCTCCTTTGGTTTATAATTAGTTTATTTTTTTTATTTTAAGTTTGGTAATTTGTCTTTAGTTACTACATTTTGACAATTATACAAACTTATTATCTCTTTTACATCGTTTTTTTCAAATGTAAGTTCTGCCCAGCTCATTGCAAACACCCATTTAGGTTGATTTATCAAATTTTCTACTGTAGGCAATACATCACATTCGCCAATTGCTATTAACTTATTGTCGCCTGCAACTGCTAACATTTTGTTGTATTTTTTCATTGTAAATCTGTCTTCTTCGTATACATCTAATGAAAAAATATCGTAATAATTTTCTTGTGGTTTATACTCTTCCCACTCATAATCAAGGTCTTGAATGTTCCAAACCCAAATTAAATTTTTAAGACCAAAACTATCTTCTAGATAATCTCTTGTAAGTTCAAATAATGCTTTTGTACCTTTTTCGCCTTTTTTTCCTGCCCACCAAAAAGCCACTTGGTTCATTTCATGGAATGGTCTAAAAAGCACTGGCACATTTTCTTTTTCAAGATACTTTAGATAAACTGCATATTCATTTAGTCTTAACTTCCAAATTTTGTTTAGAGGTTCGCCGTCAGTTATTAAAGATAACCATTGTTCGTCTGTTAAGTCGGTTTGTACTCCACCTGCCCATACTCCTGGCTCTTCAAAAATAGGTGCTGTTACGTGTAGCATTAGTTGAACAATTAAACCTTCTTCCCATTTCTTTTTACATTCCTTAATTATTTTCCACCTGTTGTCTACGTCTTCTTTTAAGAATAAAAAGTCAACACTAAACATTGCTGGAGTTTTTCCTGTAACTTCTATAATTTTATCGGTTTGTAAAGTTGGTATGCTGTTAGGTTCTCTATTATGAATACTTAACACTGTTTTTTTACCGCTTATGCTGTGTAAATATTCTAATACATTATTAACCTCTTTTGACTTAAAGTCATTAACTATCACTTTGAAAATCACCTTCTCCCTCTCGACACGTTAATAATACCATAGTTTATCGCTTAATCAAATAGCTAAGATTTGCTTTTATATACATTTTTTTAGGAAACTTTTAATTTTACAATTATCCACTTTATTTCCGTTTATATCTTCGATATACATTTCGTTGAGTTTGTAAGCAAGTTTTGGTGATAGACAAGGTTTTGAAAAGTCAGCTTCAAAAGTTTTTCCATTATCATTACTTACAGCATAACCTAAAAATATTGGGTATGGGTCTGACTTTCCTTTTAAGTTTTTCTCTGGATATGGCCCTGTTGCACGAAAAAGCATATGTATTTTATCGCCATCTTTCCATATTGCTGGATTTAATACCATAGTATCTGCCCAACTACAACCAACTTTTGGCTCTATTATAGGATTTTTTGAACATTCTATAATTGGTAAATTCATTTTAATTTCTCCTTTTAAAAAGGTTTTGTCTGCCTTTATATTCTCGACAGACAAAACCTTAAAATTTATATTTGGCAACATTTCAAAACACGCAATTTTTCACGATATATCTACAAAAAATCAC
>CAYJFG010000002.1:30098-39490 GCA_964369305.1 uncultured Eubacteriales bacterium | reverse complement strand
AAACGCCCTTTATAAATAAAAAAATCCGTAAGGATTTTCACATTCACTATTCACTTTTCACTCTTCACTATCCACTATTCACTATTCACTATTCACTATTCACTCTTCACTATCTACTATCACTATTTCCAACAGAAAGAGTACAACCCTATGTGGGATATCGAAAATAACAGAAATTATACATTAAATTAATTTAAATAAGGAGAAAAACAATGAATCATTTACTTAAAATGCTAGACTTATCAGGTGAGGAAATTATAGAAATTCTAAACCTTGCAGACCAATTAAAATATGAGCAAAAACACGGAATAGAACATAAACACCTAAGCGGAAAAACACTAGGTATGATATTTCAAAAAGCGTCAACAAGAACAAGAGTATCGTTTGAAGTTGGTATGTATCAATTAGGCGGTAGTGCGTTATTTTTATCTGCAAACGATATGCAAATTGGCAGAGGTGAGCCAGTTGAAGATACTGCAAGAGTTTTATCACGCTACTTAGACTGTATTATGATTAGAACTTTTGAGCAATCACAAGTAGAGGACTTAGCAAAATACGGCAGTATTCCAGTAATAAACGGTTTAACAGACTTCTCACATCCATGCCAAATTCTTGCAGATTTAATGACTATTAGAGAATTTAAAGGCAAATTAGAGGGCTTAAAAATGGCATTTATCGGCGATGGTAACAACATGATGAATTCTTTGATAGTAGGTGCTTTAAAAACTGGAATGGTAGTAAGTGTTGCGTGTCCAAAAGGTTATGAGCCAGACCCACAAGTTTTAGAGTTTGCAAAAGGTTTTGACTGTTTTGAACTTGTAAGAAGTCCTAAAGAAGCGGCTAAAGATGCAGACGTTGTTATTACTGACGTGTGGGCATCAATGGGTCAAGAAAGCGAAGCGAATGCACGTAAAATCGCATTTGAGGGTTACATGATAAATGATGAGATTATGGCAGTTGCAAAAGAAGATGCTATGGTGCAACATTGCTTGCCAGCTCATAGGGAAGAGGAAATCAGCACTAAAGTATTTGAAGAACATTCAAACGAGATTTTTGAAGAAGCAGAAAATAGGTTGCACGCTCAAAAAGCAGTACTGTTAAAAGTAATGCTACCTCAATGAGAAAGGTGATTAAGTGATGGATTTAAATGCACTTGACATAGCGATACTTATATTTATATTTTTAGAAACTATGAACGTTATAATACTATATCACAAGCCATGGTTTAAATATGGTAATTCAATGTTTAGCTTTAAAACATGGGAACGCTTGAAAACTGATGAAGAATCAATTTTATTTTTAAGATATTTAGTAAATTGGGTAGCAAATTCAAAAGTTATATTTATTATGCTACTGTCGGTAATGCTCTTTACAGCAGAAGATATAACAAAATTATGGTCCGTTATTATTTTAGCAGTTACAACTTGCGTATACTTTTTAAAATTACATCCAATTGTAAAAAAGTTAGATGCAATGAACGTTGTACAACCTAAAGGATACTCCAAAACGCTTTTTAGAATGATTAGCGGTATTATAGCAATGTTTGTAGTTGCGGTAATTGTATTTCTTCACAATAATGTTATAGCTTAAACAAAAAATTAACGTCAACAATTAATTTTCCCTATTTATATTAGGAAGATTAATTGTTGACGTTATTAAATTAGTGAAAAGTGAATAGTGGATAGTAGATAGTGAAGAGTGAATAGTGAAGAGTGAATAGTGAAGAGTGAAGAGTGAAAAGTGAAGAGTGAATAGTGAATGTGAAAATCCTAACGGATTTTTTTATTTATAAAGGGCGTTTGTTCTTATAGTATCTGCTTCTGTTTAATTACGCATTACGAATTATCTATTTACGAATTACGCATTACGCATTACGCATTACGAATTATCTATTTGTCTTTTAATTACGAATTAAACATTACGAATTACGAATTAATTAAGTCCTTGCGGATTTTTTTATTGTAGATGGGCAACCCTCCGTCACCTAGCGGTGCCACCTCCCTCAAGAGGGAGGCTGTGGGTGGCTGGACGGCTGAGCATCTGGCAACTGGTATCTAGCAACTTTTTTGTCCTTTGATTACGAATTGAACAGCGAATTAACTCAACACTCCACACTCCAAACTCCACACTAATATAAGGCTTTGTTAGAGTCTTGTGGTGCGTTTTTTCTATCGGTGTTGCTATACTCACGTATAGTGTTGCAAACAGTAATTTTATAACTTTCAAACAATTTGTTTTTTCCCTCTAATTGGCTCATTCTATGGGATAGCGTGTTTCTCCATTTTTCAATCGCTTCTTCATTTTCCCAAACGTTCATTGATAAAAGCTTGCCCTCGTTATTTAAACTTTGGAAACGCTCTGCACTTATAAAACCATCGAAGCCTGATAACATCGGTTTTAGCATACTTGCAAGCTCTAAATATTTTTCCATACCCTCTTTTGTTGGTGTAACTTCAAATAATACTACAATTTTACTCATTTGCATTCCCTTTCTACTGCTAGTAAGTCTTCTTTCATTGCAAGTCCGCCAGCATAACCCACAAGCGAGCCGTTTGAACCTATAACACGATGACATGGAACGACTATAGTTATAGGGTTTTTATTGTTTGCCATACCAACGGCACGGCTTGCTTTTTCATTTCCTATAGCTTTTGCAATATCTTTATATGTACGTGTTTCGCCATAAGGAATATCGAGTAGTGCATTCCACACTTTTAATTGAAAATCAGTACCAGTAAGTTTATATTTAAAAGTAAATTCTTTGCGTTTGCCTTTGAAGTAATCTTCAATTTCATTATAAACAGTATTAGTAAAATCTGTTTTTGTTCCATAATCTTCTGGTTCTTCATGTAATTTTTTTAAAAATGTTACTGTATCATCTTCGTATTTAATACATATAAGACCATGTATAGATTGATAAATTGCGAAATTTTCTTGAAATTTCATTAAAACACCCCTTTATAGTGTAAAGTTGAAAGTTGAAAGTTGAAAGTGAACAGTAAAGTGTAGGGCAAGGGTTCTACTCCAATGTCACGAACTTAAGAAAAAGATAAAAAGATAAAAAGATGTCAGTTAGCAGTATCCAGTAAACAGAGAAAAAATGTCCTTTATAAACAAAAAATCCGTAAGGATTTTCACATTCATTCTGCATTCTCAATTCTCAATTCTGCATTAAACAATTAAGTTCGTGACATTGGGTTCTAATCTTGCCGTTGTAATTTAGATAGTGAAAAATAAGTAAGGATAACAATTTAATTTGCTATCCTTATGTTTGTCGTTTTAATTTTTATAAGTAATTATAAATCCGTCAACATTATTTCCAGATATTTCGTATTCCTTATCGCTAGGCACTATAATTTCGTTATTTTCGTTTGCCAGTTGATAGTAAACCATATGAGTTTCCACGTTAATATCGCTTATTTCTAGTGGTGAGTTTATAGTGTGATTTTTAAGTAAGTCTATATACTCCTCTAAACATAAGTTGTTATTTTCCATATAAATAGCGTGTGGCACACCAACATATCTAAAGTGCCATGACTCTGGAGCGATATTTGTAATGCTTTGCTTTTCCTGAGTATATCTTAGATGAAAACCATATTTTGTGCAGTTTTCTTCAATCCATGAGTAAATACCGTCGCCTGTAAAAGTGGAGGTTTGTCCGCTATCGTCATACAGTGAAAAGTCAACGGCGTAACCTGTTTGATGTTCACTATATCCACCCTCTTGAACATATTGTTGTGCATATTCAAGACCGTTTGCATCTACTGAGTTTTGGAAAATTTCGCTTTGTTCTGTAAAACTTCTATAACCGCAACTAACTAATAAATCGTTGTCGCCAAAAGTTTGATAAAAATCATCGAGCATAGCATTTAAATTATTAACAGTAGTTTGGTTTACAGAGGCGTAATAGTTTGAAACCATATAGTTAGAAGTTTTATTTTCCATAAAATTAACTAAGTCTATACCGTCAACGTTGCATTTATTGTCATCGTTTACAAGAACTAGAAAACCTGTGTTTATAGCATTTTCATCTACTGTAATTATTGTTTGATTGCTTGTAGTAGGAGTTGAGGTTGGTGGTTCGGTAGGGTCTTTAGAGGTTGGGTCGGTTTGACTTTGTGGTGTAGTAGGAGTGTCAGGTGTAGTAGGAGTAGTTCCAATTGAATTACCGTATTCAATACCAAAAAACACCATAAACGCTACTGCAAAAAACAAACAGATTAACGCAATTGATGGATACACGTATTTTAGGTTAAAACTCTTTTTAAACCGTTTTTTGATATTTTTCGCCACTGTGGTAAACCTCCTTACTATGATTATTATAATGTTATTTTGTGGAATACTTTTTTGCCTTTTTTAACTACGATATGTCCGTTTTCTTCAATAGTTTTAGCTAAAACTTTAGCATTTGGGTCGCTTACTTTTACATCATCAATTGAAATTCCGCCTTGCATTACAAGTCTTCTAGCTTCGCTTTTTGATGCACATAAGCTTGATTTTGTAAGCATATCAAGCACTGACATCTCACCGTTTACAAAATCATCTTGTGTAAATGATGTTGTAGGCATATTTTCATCGCTTTGTCCGCCTGCAAAAAGTGATTTTGCTGTATTTTGTGCATCTGTTGCCGCCGCTTCGCCGTGAATTAGTTTTGTAACTTCATATGCTAAAATCTCTTTAGCTTTGTTGATTTCGCTACCCTCAAGTTTTGAAAGTTCTGCAATTTGCTCAAGTGGTAGGAATGTTAAAATATTTAAGCAACGTGCCACGTCAGCGTCTGCAACGTTTCTAAAGTATTGGTAAAATTCATATGGAGTTGTTTTAGTAGAGTCAAGCCACACTGCTCCGTTTTCAGTTTTACCCATTTTTTTACCCTCGCTTGTAGTTAAAAGAGTAAATGTCATACCGAAAGACTCAGCAGTTTTTGGTATTGGGTTGCCGGTTTGCTCGTGTTCTCTTGCAGCAATTCTTCTAATAAGCTCAACACCACCTATAATGTTGCTCCATTGGTCGTCGCCACCTAATTGCATTTGACAGCCGTATTTTTGGTTTAATACGTGGAAGTCGTAACTTTGCATTAACATATAGTTAAGCTCAAAGAATGTTAGTCCGCCTTTTTCAAGTCTTTGTTTGTAACATTCAGCAGCGAGCATTTTATTTACTGTGAAATGTACGCCTATATCTCTTATGAATTCAAGATAATTTAAAGATAATAACCAATCAGCGTTATTTACCATAATTGCTTTATCGTCGCTAAAATCTACTAAAGCTGACATTTGCTCTTTAAAGCAACTGATGTTGTGGTTTATATCTTCTACAGTTAGCATTTTCCTCATGTCGGTTTTACCGCTAGGATCACCTACCATACCTGTACCACCGCCGAAAAGTGCTATAGGTGTATGACCTGCTCTTTGCATATGTGCCATTACCATAATTTGCACAAAATGACCTACGTGTAAGCTGTCAGCTGTTGGGTCAAATCCTATATAAAAACATATTTTTTCGTTATTTAAAAGATTTTTTACTTGTTCCTCGTTTGTTGATTGAGCTATCATACCTCTTGCTTTTAGTTCGTCGTAAACTCCCATAAATTGTAACTCCTTTTTGTTATTTCTATTATTATACATAATTTTAGAGAATAATTCAACATTATGCGGTGCTAAATATTTTTTTTAGATACCAGTTTTTGTAATTCGTAATTAAAATAATTCGTAATGCGTAATTCGTAATTAAAAGACAAATAGATAATTCGTAATGCGTAATGCGTAATTCGTAATTAAAAGACAAATAGATAATTCGTAATGAGTAATGCGTAATTCGTAATTAAAAGACAAATAGATAATTCGTAATGCGTAATTCGTAATTAAAAGACAAATGAATAATTCGTAATGCGTAATTAAACAGAAGCAGATACTATAATAACAAACGCCCTTTATAATTAAAAAATCCGTAAGGATTTTCACAATCACTCTTCACTATTCACTATTCACTATTCACTGTTCACTATTCTCTATTCGCTCTTGTCTATTCACTTTTCACTCTTCGCTATTCACTGTTCTCTATTCACTTTTCGCTGTTCCGCTAACGCTTGTAAAGCTTTTTTGTAAAAAGTGTTTAAGTCCTGAATATCTAAGTGTTTTTTTATTATTGTCAACCATTTTATATACAATACTATCATCGCCCACAAGTATTAAAATCTTTTTTGCTCGAGTAACGGCGGTGTAAAGCAAATTTCTATAATAAAGTTGGTCAGGTCCTTTATACATAGGAATTATTACGGCGGTGTACTCGTTACCTTGGCTTTTATGCACAGTAGATGCGTATGCTAAATCTAAATTAATAATAGCCTCAAAGTTGTAATACGCTTTTTTATCGTCGTACATAACAGTTAAAGTTTTTGTTTGGGTGTGGATATCTATAAGTATTCCTATATCGCCGTTAAAAATTCCGTCCCCTTTTTCTCCGCTTTTTCGTTCCCAGAAAATATCATAATCGTTTTTCATTTGCATTACTTTGTCGCCAACTCTTAAAATAGTGCCGTTTACAGTAATTTCTTTTTTATTTTTATTTGGCGGATTTAAGGCAAGTTGCAATTGCTTATTAATTTCGTTTGAGCCGAGTGTTCCTTTGCGTGACGGTGAAAGCACTTGAATATCGCTAATTGAACTATAGCCATAGCTTTTTGGAAGTCTAGTTGAATATAAATCGACAATAGTTTGTGATATTTGAGATGGTGAAAACCTTTTTAAAAAGAAGAAGTCGTTAGTTTTTGCGTCAAGTATTGGATAATTGCCACTTACAATACTATGTGCATTTGTAACTATTAAGCTTTTCATAGATTGCCTAAAAACTTCGTTTAGGTGTACTACTGGTAAAAGTTTACTATTAATTAAATCGTGCAGAATGTTGCCAGCACCTACTGACGGCAACTGGTCTGTATCGCCAACTAAAATTAATCTACAGCTAAGCGGTAGAGATTTTAAAAGACTTTCAAATAAATAAGCGTCAACCATAGAAAGTTCGTCTATAATAAGTGCGTCACAGTTTAGCATATTTTTTTCGTTGCGTTTAAATGTTGGGCGGTCGTTTTTATCCCACGCAACTTCTAAAAGTCTATGTATTGTTTTGGCGTCGCAACCTGTAACTTCGCTCATTCTTTGGGCAGCTCTGCCTGTTGGTGCAGCTAAGTACACTTTTTGTCCGTTGTCTTTAAGTAGCTTTATAATTGCGTTTAAAGTTGTAGTTTTGCCAGTACCAGGGCCTCCTGTTAAAATTAAAAGACCTGTTGTAAGTGCTTTTAAAATTGCCTCTTTTTGGAGGTCGGCGTATTTTATATTATCGTTTTTTTCAACTAGTGAAATTTTGTGATGTACATTATCTGTAACTTGCGGTGTGAAGTTTAAGCATAATGAAATACGAGAAGAGATATACATTTCACCATCGTATAAAGAGTTTAAAAAGATAAATTCTTTTTGCTCAAGAAAGCAAGATGTGACGCTTTTATCGTCTATCAATTCGTCTAATGTTATGTTGGCAGTTTCTTCGTCAATATTTAAAAAACCACAACACTTATTTATAAGCATATTTCTAGGTACGCAAGTATGGCCGTTGCTTTTATTGTGTGTAAGTATGTGAATTAACGCCGCCCTCACCCTAAAAGTGCTATTACTAGTTAAATTATGTGAAATTGCAATTGCGTCTGCTTTCTTAAAACTTATCCCCATATTTTCATCACATAAAATATATGGGTTTTGTGCGATAAGCTCGTTTGCTTTATCACCGAGTATTTTCCAAATCCTTACACATTCTTGCGGTTGTATGCTAAACTTTTGCATACTAGTCATTAAAATTCTAATACCGTTAATTTTATTAAATTCCTCGTTAAATGATTTTGCTCGAGCTAAAGTTACACCTTTAACTGTTGCAAGTCGCTCGTAATCATTTTCAATAATGCTTAATGTTTCCTCGCCGAAAACTTCAATTAAACGTCTGGCAGTAGTTGCACCTATTCCTTTAATTGCACCTGAGGATAAATACTTCAAAATTGACAATGAACTACTTGGCATTTGCACTTCACAAGAATTTGTAGCAAATTGTTTGCCGTATACGTTGTGGCTCTTAAAAACACCTGTCAATTTTACAATTTCGCCTACATTGACAGGTGGCATTATTCCAACCGCTGTTAAGTCATCGTCACTAATAAGCGATATAACTGTATAGCCGTTGTCGTCATTTCTGAAAATTATGTCTTGTATTTCGCCTTGTACTTGGAGTAATTCGTTATTATTCATCATAACTTTCTTGCTCTATATTGTCGTTTGTGGTGTTTTCTTCTAGAGGTTCTTCTTTTGGTTCGTCTTTATTTAATAATTTATCGATAATGTAATTGTGTGCGTCTACTTCATAAGGGTAGTCCATTTCTTTAAATTCAAAATTGTTAGATGCTTTTTTGCCTATTAATGAAACTATACAATTCATAAATTCAGGGTTTTTTACTAGTGACGGACCTGTTAAATGTGTTGCAAACACGTTTTTATATGTGAAGCCCTCTTTTGTAGTTTCTGGGTGGTTGCCATGACCTATAATAACATCAAATAATGCTCTGTCTTCGTCGCCCTCGATGATACTTGATCTATTTATAAAGCCTACTGCTTGACAATTTAATAATTCACTATTAAATAAACAATCGCAATTAAGCCTTTTTGCATTTTGTTGTGTAGTTGTAAAGTTTGCAATTCCTAAAGCTGTTGTAACTTCACCTTGTGCATCTGTAATGCTTTGCCCTAAAAGCTCCATGGCACAACCTGTAAATAGTGCAATTGCTCCATTTTCACAAGCTGTTACAAATTCATCTCTTTTTGTCATTAAATCATCAATTGCGATTTTTTGGTTTTTTTCAGTGCCTGCACCCATATAAATAAAGTCAAAAGCTGATAAATTTGGTATAGTTTCAACACTGTTATAACCGTGGATAGTTGCAATTATTCCTTGGTCTTTTAAATGTGCTTTAAGTACTGCGACGTTTGCGTGTTCTCCGTATAAGTTCATTAAATTTCTGTATAGGTGTAATATTCTAATTTCTTTCATGGTGTATCCTCTTTTCGTTTATTATAAAATTTTTACTTTGTTTAATAATTTATGTTTGTCAGAAAAACAAGTTATTGCAAAAACTTTTTCTTCTCCGTTTTGTGATAAATAATCTAGTGCTTTGTATACGTCTTTAAAACTTTTTATTTTATCCATATTAACTTCACTGTAATTAAACCTTGTTAAAAGGTCGGATACGTATTGACCTGCTAAAACAATATTTTTTACATTTTCGCTTTTTAAATTGTCGAAATTAATATCCCATAACCACGAGGTTTCGCTTGTAAAATATTTACGGCTAATTT
>CAYJFG010000002.1:0-30088 GCA_964369305.1 uncultured Eubacteriales bacterium | reverse complement strand
CAATTATTAAAACGGTGCAATCGTCTTTATAGTCGGTTGCTATTTTAATTGATGTGTCGTATGAAACTGAATTTTCATGCTTTGACGTTAAGAAAGTGCCGTTATGATTCCCTAGTTCGAAATTAATAATCCTACCATTTTGTAAAACGTAATTATTTATAGCTTGAGCAATTATATTTTTATCAACGCCACAAATGCTAGAAATTGCAAAGGCTGATAGTAAATTATATACGTTAAAAAGACCGTTAATTGAAATATTAATTTTGTAGTCATTATCTATAATAACAAATGAATTTTCAAAGTCAACACTTGTTACTGTAAAATCTGTATTATTTTTTTTGTGACCGCATTTTGGGCAACTATATTTGCCTAAATGTGCTAAATTGTAGTAGTCGTACTTCATTTCGCTAAAGCAATTAATACAGTAATAACCATCGTTATATACGCTTGTACATTCTAAAGTTGAACCGCTAAATTCATTAATACCGAAATATTTGTTGTTTTTCCTATTGTATCCTAGTAGTGATACTAGTGGGTCGTCTGCGTTTAATACAAGTTGAGTTTTTTCGCTGTAGATACTTTGTAAAATGTCGTTATATACCCATTGTGGGTGGCCGTTTCTCGAAAGTTGATCACGATATAAATTTGTAACAACGTAATGCGTTGGGTTAAAATATTTAAAAGTATGTTTTGCATAACGTTCGTCAGACTCTAAAAGTAAGATGTCCTGTTTCATTTTGCCAAAAAGTGTACAGTTAGACAATATCAAAGTAGTTACACCTTGTATTTGATTAGCTCCCTCTTTATTGTAAGCGACTGTTTTGTCGGCTGACTTTAATATGTGTGCTATCATTTCAACTGTACTTGTTTTGCCGTTGCTACCAGTAACCGCAATAATATATTTTGGTAACTTTATTTTATTTAAAATGTTTTTATCAAGCTTTAGTGCTACTTGACCTGGAAAACTACTACCTTTGCCTATGAGTTTTCCTATAAATTTAAGTATCTTGCAAATCAAAATAACAAAAAACATATTTTAAATACCTTTCCTTTTAATGAGTGTGGAGTGTTGTTTGAAGTTGTCCGTATAGATGCACAATCCATTTGTAGGGCAAGGGTTCTACTCTTGCCGTTGGAGTTCGATAGTGAATAGTGAAAAGTGAAAAGTGAAGAGTGAATAGTGAATAGTGAATGTGAAAATCCTTGCGGATTTTTTATTTATAAAGGGCGTTTGTTCTTATAGTATCTGCTTCTGTTTAATTACGAATTACGAATTATTCTAATTATACTTTATATTGTTAATAAAATCAAATTGTGTGTTTATTAAGTTCGTAAATTTTATAAGCAAGATGTGTAACGTCTTCTATAGTTTCAACTTTTCCAACTTCGTTTCTAAATCCGCTTGCACCTTTAAGTCCTTTAATATACCATGCTATATGCTTTCTCGATTGTTTAACGCCGTTTAGCTCATTAATACTATTTTCACAAAGTTTCTTTGTATGCATAATCATAACTTTTAATTTTTCTTCAAGTGATGGTGCAGGTATTAAAACTCCATGTTTAAGCCATGCTGTTATTTGTGAAAATATAAAAGGGTTTCCCATAGCTCCACGACCTACCATTATTAAGTCGCAATTTGTGTATTCATACATATAAGCGGCTGTTTTTTCGTCGGTGATATCTCCGTTTGCTATAACTGGAATGTTTACATTTTCTTTTACGCTTTTTATAATATCTAAGTCGCATTTTCCGCTGTAAAACTGCATTCGAGTTCGTCCGTGGACTGTAATTGCATCTGCTCCGCCGTCTTCGCAATACTTTGCAACTTCAACAGCATTTACATTTAAGTCGTCCCAACCTTTTCTTATTTTTACAGTTACAGGAATATCAACAACTGATTTAACGGCACTTACAATTTCACCACACAATTTAGGGTTTAACATTAATGCACTACCGCTTTTATCTTTTGTGATTTTAGGTGCTGGACAACCCATATTTATATCTATAATATCTGGTTTGTATTTCATTGCAACAATTGATGCTTTTTTTAAAAATTCTGGCTCGTTGCCAAAAAGTTGAACGGCAGACGGTCTTTCTTTGTCTGAAAGCATCAAAAGTTCTTCTGATTTTTCGCTATTGTAGCAAATACCTTTAGCACTTGCCATTTCTCCAATAGTATATGACGCTCCGTAATTTTTACAAATTTCTCTATAAGCTTTATCGCAAACTCCAGCCATTGGAGCAAGTGCGACAACGCCGTTTATTTCTACATTTCCTATTTTCATTATTTCCCTCGTTTTTTATGGGTGTTTTTTTATTTGTGTCTGAAATCTAATATTACAAAATGTGGTATGCGTGTGGTCAACTTAAGAAAAAAGATAAAAAGATGTCAGTTAGCAGTATCCAGTCAGCAGAGAAAAAACGCCTTTTATAAACAAAAAATCCGCAAGGATTTTCACCTTCACTATTCACTTTTCATTTTTC
The DNA here is from genome assembly GCA_964369305.1 of uncultured Eubacteriales bacterium. Classification (GTDB taxonomy): domain Bacteria; phylum Bacillota; class Clostridia; order Oscillospirales; family Acutalibacteraceae; genus CAYJFG01. The sequence continues at coordinate 27,604 of CAYJFG010000002.1, read as the reverse complement.
ACTAATTCCAACGGCAAGAGTAGAACCCCTTGCTCTACACTATACTCTTGCAAATAATCCTTAATTAGGTTTATTTGCAAACTGGCTATTATAAAGATTAAAATAAAATCCTTTTTTATTCATAAGTTCATCATGTTTGCCTTGTTCAATAATATTACCTTTATTCATTACAAGGATAATATCGCTTTCTTTTATAGTTGAAAGTCTATGTGCTACTATAAAGCAAGTTTTATTTTCCATAATTTTTGCAAAAGCCTCTTGCACACGTTTTTCTGTAAGAGTATCTATATTGCTTGTAGCCTCGTCTAGTATAAGCATAGGAGGGTTTGCAAGCATTAATCTTGCGATACAAAGTAATTGCTTTTGTCCTTGTGATAAATTGTTGCTTTGCTCTGTTATTACAGTATCATATCCATGCTCAGTTTGAGTAATAAAAGAATGTGCAAAACAAGATTTTGCAGCGTTTTCAATTTCTTTCATAGTTGCATTTGGTTTGCCATAAGCTATATTATCTTTAATTGATGCACAATATAATTTACTATCTTGCAAAACCATACCAAAAGAAGTTCTCAAAGATGAGCGTGTCATATCCTTTATATCTACATCATCAATTTTGATAGCTCCGCTTTTTACATCATAAAAACGCATTAATAGATTAATTAGAGTTGTTTTTCCGCAACCTGTAGGGCCTACTATTGCGACACGTTGACCAGATTTTATATGAACATTAAAATTTTCAATAAGCGTTTGCTCTTCGGTATATGAAAAATACACATTTTCAATATCAATTTTGCCACGGCAATTTTTTAGTTCTACAGCGTTTTTAGTGTCTGGTGTTTGGTCTTCTTCGTCTAAAACTTCAAAAACTCTTTTAGCACCAGCAACAGCCGTTTGAAGTTGAGTAATTATACCTGTTATTTCATTAAAAGGTTTAGTATATTGGTTTGCATACGTTAAAAAGCATGAAAGTTGACCGATAGAAAGCACGCCATTAACGGCTGAAATTGCGCCTACAACACCAACACTTGTATATACAATTACGTTTAAAAACCTAGTAGATGGGTTTGCAAGTGATGACGAAAATTGTGCCTTATGACCGCAATTATATAATCTTTGGTTGATTTCGTCAAATGTTTTTTCGTTATCTTCGTGTGTTGAAAAAGCGGTACATACTTTTTGATTGCCTACCATTTCTTCAATATAACTACTTATTTCGCCTTGTGTTTTTTGTTGTTCTTTAAACATTTTAGCACAAAACCTTGCGATTAAAGCAGCGACAACGAGCGATATTGGAGTTACAAAAACTACTATCAAAGCAATTTGAACATTTATAGATAGTATAAAAATAAGTGTACCTAAAATTGTAATAACACCTGAAAAAAGCTGAGTTATACCTTGTAAAAGTCCGTCGCTTATAGCGTCTATATCGTTTATTGTTCTGCTCATCAAGTCGCCGTGCATATTTGTATCAATATATGAAATTGGCACTTGATTAAACTTTTTGAAAATATCGTTACGTAAATCTTTTACAGTGTAGTAGCTCACTTTATAAGTGCAAAGACCCATAAACCATTGGAAAAGTGAGCTTATACCTATAGTTATTGCAAGTATTATAATTATATTTAAAACGTTTTCAAAATTAACGTTACCCTCACTTATAATATTGTCAATTGCGTAACCTACAAGCACAGGTCCTACAAGTGTAGCACTAACGCTTACTATTGCACAAATTAAAGATAAAATCATAAGGTATTTATAATTTTTTGCGTATGATAAAATTCTTTTTACAGTTTGTGGAGAAGTCATTAGCTTAACACCTCACTTTGCGATAGTTGAGAAAGGCATATCTCTTTATATGAATTGCAAGTTTTTACAAGCGTTTTATGTGTGTCAAACCCTTTTAAGTAGCCGTTTTCAAGCACTGCTATTTTGTCAGCATCTCTTACAGTTGCTACCCTTTGAGAAACTATTATAACTGTCATATTTTTGCTAAGTTCTTTTATAGCGTTACGAAGTGCTTTGTCTGTTGCAAAGTCTAAAGCACTGGCGGCATCGTCTAAAATTAATATATCTGGGTTTGTAACTACTGCTCGTGCTATAGTTAAACGTTGTTTTTGTCCGCCACTAAAGTTTTTACCACCAGCAAGCACTATAGAATTAAGTTTTAAAGGCGTTTTGTCTACAAAGTCGAACGCTTGAGCAACTTTTAACGCTTTTATAACTTCATCTTCTGTTGCATCTTTTTTACCAGTTCTAATATTTTCTAAAATTGTACCGCTAAATAAAACAGGATTTTGCATAACTAAAGCACATTTTTTTCTAATATAATTAAAAGTTAAGTTGTTTACGTTTGTATCATCGATTAAAACGCTACCTTTGCTACATTCGTAAAAACGTGGTATTAAATTTATTAATGTGGATTTACCGCTACCAGTTGTGCCTATGATACCTATAGTTTGCCCTTTGAAGATATCAAAATTTATATCATGTAGTACATTTTCTCCGCCATAGCTAAAGCTTACATCTTTAAAGCTTACTTGTGGTGTATCGTCTTTATGTGTAGTTGTTTTAATTTCTCCGTCTTTTATAGATGGCTCAGTGTTTAAAACTTCTAAAACTCTGCTTGCACTTGCAAACGCTTTTGTAAAGATTATTACAAGTTGAGCAACAACTATTAAAGCTAAAAGTATTTGTGTCATGTAGTTTACAAGTGCTACAATTTCGCCTGATAACATATTGCCGTCATTTACAAGTGTTGCACCAATCCACACAATAAAAACTATTGCTATATTTGCAATTATATTTGTAGCTGGGTTTAAAAGTGCAGATAATTTACCTACACGTAAAGCCGTTTTTGTATATTCGTCTGTTGAATTGTTGAAACGCTCTTCTTCGTATTTTTCCTTATTAAAAGCACGCACAACTCTTGTTCCTGATAAATTTTCTCTTGAAATTAAAGAAAGTTTGTCAAGAATTTTTTGTATGCTTTTAAAGTGAGGTATACTTTTTGACATAACAAGATATAGCACCACCGCAATTAAAATTGACGCTACAAAAAACACTATGGAAATAGTGGCGTTAATTCTAAAAGCCATAATCATAGCACCTATTACTAAAAATGGGGCTCTAATAACTAAGCGTATAAGCATAGCCACGGCAAGTTGCAATTGGTTTATATCGTTAGTCATTCTAGTTATAAGTGACGATGTGCCGAACTTATCAATATCTTTAAACGCAAGCTTATTTATATGACTAAATAGTGCTGTTCTAAGCTGTGTTCCGCTTCCTTGTGATGCGATAGACGCAAGTTTTTGGCATATTAATGTAGTAGTAAGCCCAACTGCTCCAAGCATTATCATAACAAAACCCATGTTTATTATATAAGGGATATCGTTATTATTAATACCTTTATCAATAATGCTTGCCATTACAAGTGGGATAATAAGTTCAAATATAGCTTCGATAATTTTGCAAGCAGGGCCTAATATAAGTTGTAATTTATAATCTTTTAAATAAGTAAAAAGTTTTTTCAATTAAATTATACCTCTTTGATGTTTTATTTATAAAAATGAGCTGCCCAAAATAATATGTATTTTGGAAACAGCTCAAAATTTTTAGTATATAGTTATTATCTTTGTGTTCCCATAAAGAATAATGCTACAGTTCCAGGGCCTGAGTGAGATCCAATTACAGGACCTATAAAGTTTATATAGATGTTTTTAGTTCTGTATGTGTCTTTAATAACTTTTTCAACTAGTTTTGCGTCTTCTAAAGCGTCGCAATGGCTTATGAAAATAGTTTGTGCAGATGGTTCAATTGCGTAAGTACTTAACATTTCAACTAAAGTGTTTAAAGATTGTTTTCTACCACGAACTTTTTTAGTTGGAACTAAGTGTCCTTCGTCGTCTACAATTAAAACAGGTTTAATACTTAAAGCTGAACCTACTAGAGCGGCGGCGGCTGATACTCTACCACCTCTTTTTAAATGGTTTAAATCGTCAACTGTTATCCAGTGGCATAAATGTTTTCTATTTGTAGTTACCCAATCTGCAAGTGTGTCTATATTCATTCCGTTTTTCTTTTTATTAGCTGCGTGCCAAACTAAAAGACCTTGACCCATGCTTGCACATAGTGAATCTACAACTACAACTTTTCTATCTGGGAAGCTTTCTTTAAGTTCGTTTGCTCCCATGCAAGCAGAAGCGTAAGAACCACTTAGTCCTGATGAAAAAGCTATATAAAGAACGTCAAAACCTTGTTGTAAGTAAGGAGTGAAAGCGTCTACAACTATTGTAGGCGTAATTTGAGAAGTAGTAGGCATACTACCTTTGCGAATGCTGTCGTAAAACTCTTTTAATTCTTTTTCGCTGTTTTCAAGAGTGTAAGCTGTTGATACACCGTCCATATGATAAGATAGTGGAATTATTTTAACCCCTGTTTCTTTTATAAGTTTTTGGGATAAATCGCAACAACTATCGGTAAAAATAACATAATCATTCATTAAGAAAACCTCTTTCCAAAATATTATTTGTATACACATTAAATTTTATACTAAAGTTGTGGTAAAATTATGCTTTTAAAGAATAATGACAATATATATGTATTTTTATTTTCAAAATTGCATACTTATTAAATGATTAGGCTTTTAATAGGAAAGAGATGAGATTTTGAAAAAGAAAAAATTTATGTATAATGCGTTGATTTTAACTAGTACTATGATAGTAAACCAAACTATAGGCGTGTTTTTTAGAATATATATGAGCAACACTATAGGCACAGTTGGATTAGGGCTTTACAGGCTTATAACAAGTGTTTATATGTTTTCAGTTACGTTTTGTACAAGTGCAGTTTCTTTAGTAGTTACACGTCTTTTAACTGAAGATTTTGCCACGACTAAAGGAAAAAACATAAAAGGTATTACTACTGCTTGCTTATTAATAGGTATTGTTTTAAGTTTTGTGGCAGGTGTTGCTCTATTTTTTTATGCAGAAAATATAGGGCTAAATATTTTAAAAGACGAAAGAACAATTTTATCACTTAAAATACTTGCACCTAGTCTTCCATTTATGGCGATATCTAGTTGTTTAAGAGGCTTTTTTTATGCACGAAGAACTGCTGTAAAAACTGCTGTTGAACAGTTGATTGAACAAATTACAGAAATTATTATTTTTGCTATAATTATAGGCAGTTTATCGCCGCATGGGCTTGAATATGCTTGTGCATCTATTGCAATAGGTACAACAGTAGCAGAAGTTGTTACTTGCATATATGCATTTATTATGTATAAAATTGATGTTGAAAAGTTTAACTCGAAAATAAAAATAACTAAAGAAATTTTAAAGAAAAATGTTACTATAGGTGTTCCAGTTATGGCAAGCTCTTGTTTAAGGACTGGTCTTATGACGGTTGAAAATATATTAATTCCGTGGGGGCTTTTGGCATTTGGTATGAGCTATGAGAAATCGCTTTCGCAGTTTGGAATAATTTCAACACTTGTAATACCTATTATATTTTTTCCAAGTGCTTTTTTAATTTCTTTTTCGTCGCTAATAATTCCTGAATTATCGCAAGAGGCTGCAAATAAACATAAAAAGTCAATAAGATATATGACTACACGTATAATAAGATTTTGCTTTTTATTTTCAATTCCAATTTCTGTGATGTTTTTTTTCTTTGCAAACGATATAAGTATGCTCCTTTATGGAAATATTCAAGCAGGATATTTTTTAAAACTTCTAGCACCGTCGATACCTTTATTCTACCTAGATATGGTAGTAGATGGAATGTTAAAAGGATTAAATGAACAACTACATTACCTCACCTATAATATAGTAGACTCTGTAATAAGAGTAACGTTATTATTTTTTGCAACACCTATATTCGGTATAAATGCGGTAATAGTAATAATGTATATAAGTGCAATATTAAACTGCACATTAAGCGTTGAAAGACTTTTGAAAATAACAAATTTGCATCTAAATATAGTAAACTGGATTTTAAAACCTATTATCTCAATAAGCGTACCGTGTATAATAGTTAGTATGTTATATAAAAACAATATTTTGCAAAATAACAATTTACTTACAATAGCGGTATTAGCGTTATGTGGCTTATTGTATTTAATACTTATTTTAATAACTGGTTGTATGCAAAAAGAGGAGTTAAGCTGGATAAAAAGGAGCATAAATATAAAATAAAAATTAATATGTTGCAAATGCAACTTGACATATACACTAAATCTAGTATAATATAAATACAAGACACACTATATACAGTATAAAATTAAGTTAAAGGAGTTTTTAAAATGGTAGAAATAAATGTAAAAGGTGCAACACTTGAACAAAATGAGATTAATGAATATATAAAGTATGTAAAAGAAAACAACCCAAAGAGAAAAGTAAACCGCATAGATATAACAGTTGACGGCGAATATGTAGACCTAAAATCATACCTTGAGCCAGTTCCAATTGAAAGGATTAGAAGAATTACAGGTTACCTTGTAGGAACTGTTGATAGATTTAATAATGCAAAAGCAGCTGAAGAAAGATCAAGAGTTAAACATGAAATTTAATAATTAAATTATAATGAATAGTGAAAAGTGAAAAGTGAAGAGTGAAGAGTGAAGAGTGAAGAGTGAATAGTGAATGTGAAAATCCTTGCGGATTTTTTATTTGTAAAGGGCGTTTATTCTTATAGTATCTGCGTCTGTCTTTTAATTACGAATTATTCATTTGTCATTTAATTACGAATTACGCATCACGAATTAAATAATGCTGGTGTTTGTAATCTTATTTTTTATTGTGCAAAATACACAAATATTAGAGGTATGTTTTTGGTAAATTGTTATACAATCCGAAATGTTGAAAACAAGCCGTTATAAATTTGACATCTTTTTAAATACGTTATATAATTTTACCATAAAAAAGTTTTTATTTTAGAATTGTATTATTTGAAAGAAGGTTAATAGACATGGCTATAGAAAAAAAGACAACTAAAGCAGTAGAACCAGTAGAAGAAACAAAAGAAGTAGAGCAAACAGCAACACCAGCTAAAAAAACAACAAGAAAGCCAGCTGCTAAAAAAACAACTAAAGCTACACAAGCTAAAGCAGAAGTAGCAGAAGTAGCAGAAGTAGCAGAAGTAGCAGAGAAAAAAGCTCCTGCAAAAAAAACAACAACAAGAAAACCAGCAGCTAAAAAAACAACTAAAAAAGCAGAACCTGTTGTAAATGTATTTATCGAGTTTGATGGCGGACAAGAAAAAATGGCTGAACTTATAGAAAATGTAAAAGCTGTATACGCTGCAAAAAATACTGGTGTAGAAATTGAAACATTAGATATTTTCGTAAAACCAGAAGACAGAAAAGCATATTTTAATGTAAATGGAGAACTAGACAGCGAAAATCAAATGGACGTATATTTCTAATTGATTTTAGTACATTAAACACAAGATTTTATTTAACGTAAAGTCTTGTGTTTTTTTTCGCTTTTTTCTGTACAGTCAACTTTAATATATAATGTATTGATTTTTTATATTGTTTATGATATCATAAGATTTAATGAATTTTGTTAAAAATCACCTATATGAAAGAATTTTCAAGGGTGGATTTAATATTTTAGGAGGAAAAAGAATGCATTGGTCACAAAAACTAGCTAAAACGGTGGTTGACCGTTCACCAAATAAAGAAAAATATGTATGTGCAGCAGGTATTAGTCCGTCAGGCTCTATTCATATAGGAAATTTTAGAGATGTTGCAACAAGTTATTTTGTATGCCGTGGCTTACAAAAAATGGGCAAAAATGTAACATTGCTATTTTCATGGGACGACTTCGACAGACTTCGTAAAATCCCTGTTAATGTAAAAGCGTTAAAACCAGAAGACGAAACATTTATGGACGAATATATAGGCAAACCTTATGTAGATGTTCCAGACCCTTACGGTTGTTGTGAAAGCTGGGCAAAACACTTTGAGCTTGAATTTGAAAAAGCTTTAAATGCTTTTGGTATAGATGTATCATTTAGATATCAATCTAAAGAGTATAGAAGCGGTAGATATAAAGATGATTTAATACACGCACTTAAAAACCGTAAACAAATATTTGATATTATAGATAGTTTTAGAACTCAAGATGCACAAGAGGGCGAAAGAGATGCGTATTTCCCTGTAAGTATTTATTGTGGTAAATGCGGTAAAGATACTACAAAGATTGAAAGTTTAGACGACGAAAGCATGGTAGCTACTTATAATTGTGCTTGTGGAAATCATCAAACTTTTGACTTTAATACAGATTTTAACTGCAAACTTGCATGGAAAATTGACTGGCCTATGCGTTGGAAAGCAGAAGAAGTAGACTTTGAGCCAGGTGGTAAAGACCATTCAGCACCAACAAGTAGTTATCAAACAAGCCGTATAATATCATCAAAAATATATGGGTTTGAAGCTCCTCTATTCCAAGGGTATGAGTTTATTGGTATAAAAGGCAGTGCAGGTAAAATGAGCGGTTCAACAGGGCTTAACTTAACGCCTCAAACACTTTTGAAAATATATACACCAGAAGTTATACTATGGTTATATTCAAAAACAGAACCTACAAAAGCGTTTAACTTCTGTTTTGATGATGAGATATTACGCCAATATTTTGAATATGATAAAATGTATGCAGATTGGCAAAAAAATCCGCAAGACGAGCATTTAGACGGTATTATGTACAACACAACCGTTAAAGATAGTGTTGTTGAAACAGTGCCTATGGGTGCATTAGTCAACTTTGGTTCAATTGTTGACTTTAACATACCTATGCTTGAAACTATATTTGAAAAAATGGGTACACCATATAAAGAAAACGAATTTACTCAAAGATTAGTTCTTGCTAAAAACTGGTTAGAGCAATGTTCACCACAAAGCATGAATAAAATTGTTACAAAACGTAATTGGAAATATTACGATACAATGACACAAGAAGAAAAACAAATGATTACTATTTTGGCTGATTACTTAAAAAATAATGAGTATGATTTAGATGCACTAAATAAATATTTATACTCAGTGCCAACAACAGTTTACGGAGAACTTGACCCAAAACAAAAGAAAACTGTACAAGGTAAATTCTTTAAAGATGTATACAACTTAACAATAGGTAAAGATAGAGGACCTAGACTATATTTATTCTTATATGCTGTAGGTGCTGAAAATTACGTAGATATGTTAGACTTTAGCGGTGAGCGTGAAGTTGAAGAAGTAATAGAAGCTCCACAAGAAGTTGTAGCAGAGCAAGAAGTAGAAGAAGTAGAACCTATAAAAGACATTAAAGAAGAAATTACTTTTGACGTTTTTGAAAAAATAGATTTAAGAGTTTGCAAAGTTGTAGATTGTCAAGCTGTTAAAAAATCACGCAGTTTATTAAAATTGACTTTGTTTGACGGTATTGCAGAGCGTACTATAGTTTCTGGTATTAAAGATTATTATACACCAGAAGAACTTGTTGGTAAAAAAATTGTAGTAGTAGCAAACTTAAAACCTGTAAAACTTGCAGGTGTAGTAAGTGAGGGTATGCTATTAGCTGGTAGTGCTAGTAAAAGTGTTTGCAAAGTTGTATTTGTTGACGACTGTTTGCCAGAGGGTACAAGACTTAGCTAAAATATTATAAAAATAAAAAACTATTATATATTGCTTTCGCTTTATATAATAGTTTTTTTTATTGAAAGACAAATGAATAATTCGTAATTAAAAGACAATTAAATAATTCATAATGCGTAATTAAAAGACAATTAAATAATTCATAATGCGTAATTAAAAGACAATTAAATAATTCATAATGTGTAATTAAAAGACAGAAGCAGATACTATAAGAATAAACGCCCTTTATCAATAAAAAATCCGTAAGGATTTTCACAATCACTATTCACTATTCACTATTCACTCTTCACTCTTCACTCTTTATTATCTATTTTTCATAATCATTTTAATAGCTTTTAATAGTGATGGTTTGTTACCGTAAAATAGAACGCCAACTCTATAAATTTTTGCAGATAATATACCTATAAATACAGTTGTAATAATCAAAATAGCTATAGAAATTACAATTTCAAACATTGGAACTTGTGACATTGCAATTCTTGTAAACATAGCCATAGGGGAGGTGAGTGGCACAAACGATGCTACATAGATTAAAGTAGAATTTACGTTTCCGCTACTTAGTGAAATCATTGTAATCATAAATGACGCCACAAAGCACAACATAACAGGAGTTATTAAAGTGCTTGTATCTTCTATTTTTGAAGCAAGAGAACCTGCTGCCCCAAATAAGAAAGCGTATAGGAAAAATCCAGCCAAGAAGAATATAAGCATATAGATTATTAGTGATGGTGGGAAATTAAAAATTGAAGTAACAATCATATTATCAATCCAATAATCGTAATTTAGGTTAAAGAATAAGTACGCACTACCTAAAAGTAAAGTTAATTGTAAAAGCCCTGCAATACCTGAGCCTATAACCTTTGCAAACATAAATGTAGTAGGTTTTGCACTTGTAATAAGTAGCTCCATAGCTCTTGAGGTTTTCTCTGTTACAACGCCCATAATAATATATTGACCATACATTATTACCGCCATATAAAGTAAGAATATTAAAATATATGTATATAAAAAGTTAGTCGATTGGTCAACACCTAGGTTAATTACCTCTTCGTTTACTTGAGGCTGTATTATATTTTGCGTTTGGTCTGGAGTTGCTCCTACCGACATAGCCGTGTCATATCTAATATACGAGGTTATAAGCTCTTTGATTATAATAGAGTCGTTGTCAAACAAACTTATATCATTAACAATTGTTGTATAATTGTTTAGGTCTTCTAGATATATACCTCTTGAGTAATCGCCGTTTTTAACGTGTGCTGAAAGCTCGTCGATTGTATAATGTACAATTGTTAATTCAATTCCGTTTTCAGCAAGTGGTGGAGCTAAAAAGTTATACATCTCATCTTGATTATCAAGTGTTGTGCTAATTACCACGGTTGAAAAATTTTCTGGTGTTGGGTCTTCTGGTGAAGTAAAAGCAGAAATAAACCTAGGAGAAAATAGAAAAACACCAATAACTACTACTAAAAAAATAGTAAATCCTATATATGCTTTGTTGTTATAATAGTTTGAAAGCTCAAAACTTAGTATATTTTTAAACTGTTTCATTTAAGCACCTTCCTTTTTATCTAATGTGTACTCAACAAATATATCGTTTAAAGATGGTTCGTAAACCTTTATAACATCTATATCGTAATTTGAAGTTAAGTAACTCATTACGGTTTGTTTATCTTTTTCGTTACTGATTTTAATTATCAAATTTTCTTTTGCAAATTCGTATTCATAAGTTAAGTTATGAGCTATTTTTTCGTTATCTTTTGAAGATACTACGATTTTATCTCGTGGGTACGACCTTATTATAGATTTTAAATCGCCACTTAAAACAATTTCTCCGTTGCTTATAATAGCTATGTCGTCGCAAAATTCTTCAATATAACTCATTTGATGGCTTGAAAAAATAACAATTTTATTGTCAGATATTAATTGCTTAACAACGTCTTTAAGCAAAAGAGAATTAACAGGGTCAAGACCAGAGAAAGGCTCGTCAAGTATTACAATATCAGGGTTTGATGCAACTGCTGTTATTAGCTGAATTTTTTGTTGGTTTCCTTTTGAAAGAGTTTCAAGCTTTTTATTTCTATATTCTTTCATTTCTAGTCGCTCAAGCCAGTAATCGCAAGAAGTAGTAGCTTCTTTTTTGCTCATTCCTTTAAGCATTGCAAAATAAACAAGTTGCTCAATAATTTTTCGTTTTGGATAAAGTCCACGTTCCTCAGGTAAATAGCCAATTCTAAGATTTTGATAGTTAGGTTTTAAATTGTCGATTAAAACTTGCCCACTGTCAGCACCGAAAACGTCCATTATTATTCTAATAGATGTAGTTTTTCCAGCACCGTTACGCCCTAAAAGTCCTAAAGCTCTACCGCTTGTTGCGGTTAAATTTATACTTTTGAGAACGTGTTTATCACTAAATGATTTATTAACGTCTTTTAACTGTAATAGCATAAATAATTCCTCCTGATATTTTGTTTGTAAACTGCTTAAATTATAATATATCTTAACAAAAATTACAATTGTTAAAATTGACTAAAGTTTATAGCACAATATATAAGTTTGATTTTGAAAAAAGGGTCAATATTGTAGTAAAACACTATTAATTAGGAAATGTTGCACAAAAACCAGTAACCTAATATATGTAGTTTGGATTAAATATACTAATAAATTGCTTGAAAAAAGATTTCATATGTATTATAATAATAGTGTAAACTAAAGATTAGGAGCAAAACAAATGGAAGATTTAAAAGGGTTTGAACTTTTTTTATTTAAAGTTGATGATATATTAAAACATATTATATTGTTTTTAAAAAAAGTATTGTTGATAAACTTTTTTTCTACAGTCAAGTTTAAAAAACGAATGTCAAAAGAGGTTTTACAAGCAACTAGAGAAAAAATTTTTATGATAGGCACTCCGTGTCATGGTAATTTAGGAGATCATGCGATTGTTTATGCTCAAAAAAAGTTTATAAAGGATTTACCAGAAGATAAAACAATTATAGAAATTAGCTATAAAGAATTTTTGGAACAAAAGGAAGTTTTAAGTAGCTTTATTTCAAAAAAAGACTTAATTGTTATTGACGGTGGCGGAAATTTAGGTACACTTTGGATAAATGAAGATGATGTAGTTACTGATATTATTAAAACATTTAAAAATAATAAGATTGTAATTTTCCCTCAAACTTGTTTTTACGACAATACAAAAAAAGGTAAAGAGCGTTTTGAAAATAATAAAAAAGTTTATGAAGATGCAAGAAACCTTACTTTGTTTTTAAGAGATAAAGCGTCTTATGACTTTTGTGTTAAAAATTATACAGGAATAAATATAGGTTATACTCCTGATATAGTGTTGTATATAGATGATTTAACTTTTACAAATCAAAGAGATGGTTGCTTATTAGTTTTTAGAAAAGATGTTGAGTCAACTATTGATAAAGCTTTTAAAAAAGAAGTTAAAAAGTATTTAAAAGAGAATAATATAAAGTATTCATCAACAGATACTGTAGATAATCAAAAAGTAAATATGTTTCAAAGAGATAAAAGACTGCTTAAAAAATGGGAAAAATTTGCTTGTTCAAAACTTGTAATAACAGATAGATTGCATGGTATGATATTTGCTCTAATCACAAATACACCATGCATAGCTCTTGATAATAGTTCTAAAAAAGTGTCTGGTGTTTATCAGTGGATAAAAAGTGCAGATTATATAAAAGTTTGTTCTTCTAAAGAAGAGTTGACAAAAGAAATTTTAAAGTATTATGGCAAAGAAAACTGTAATTACAGTAAAAGAGATATAGAACATAATTATATTGATATAAAAAAATCGATATAACTTAGTAAATAGTATTGGAGTAAACTATGAAACTTGTAAGTATAATTATCCCTGTTTACAAAACAGAGATTTATTTAGATAAATGTATTGAAAGTGTTGTAAATCAAACATATAAAAATATTGAAATAATTTTAATAAATGACGGTTCACCAGATAATAGCCACGTAATATGCGAAAAATGGGCAAATAAAGATGAAAGAATAGTTGTGCATAAGAAAGAAAATGCAGGATTATCGTCTGCTAGAAATACAGGGATTGATATATCTAAAGGTGAATACATAATATTTATTGATAGTGACGATTATGTAGAAAAAGAGTTAGTAGAAAAACTTTATAGTTCTATAGAAAAATATAATGTAGATATAGTTTCGTGTAAATATAAAGATGTTGACGAATATTATAACAATATAACTAGGGATTCTATGTCTAATTTTAAATTGAAATTTTATAAAAAATATGTAGGTGTAGAGTACCTAAACTTTATTTTAAAGGGAGAAGCACCACCTACAGCATGGGCAAAAATTTATTGTAGGGAGTTTATTGGTGAAAATAGGTTTGTTCTAGGTAGTCATTGCGAAGATAGTTTGTACTTGTTTGAGCATTTAAAAAAAGATAGCAGTGCTTTATTTATTCCAGATGTTTTGTATAACTATTTGATGAGAGATGATAGTATAACTTCAAAGTTTAGCGAAAAAACTTATAATGATAGAATTATTGCAAGTAAGATTTTTGAAAAAAGAGCGTATGAAGAGATTTATGAATTAAGGGAAAATGCCTCGGTTAATAAATATTTAATGCTTATACGTTTTATATCTCATATGCCTTATAGCTTTGTGGAAGAAAAAAACAAAACTTACTTAAGTGTGATTAATGAAATAAAAGAAAATTTAGGTAAAATTTTATTAAGTTCTATAAAATTTAGATTTAAATTATATGTTTTAACGTTTATTGTAAGTCCCAAAATTGCTAATAAAATAGTTTCTTCAATTGAACATAAATGATTATCGGTCTGTCGCATAATCATAAAAATAAATTATTTTTTAAAAAAGTTGACTAGTTGACGTCAACTTTTCTTTTTTTTTGCGAATGTATATAAGAACTTATAAAAAATATTTGTTTTTACATATAAATTATAAGTTTCTTATATTCCTTTGGAGGTTTTAACATATGACAAAAAAAGAAAGAAAACTTACAAAAAAGGAAAGCGAGTTTTGTTGTGCTTATGTAAACACAGGCAATGCACGAGAGGCAGCTGTAGCCGCTGGATATACTGAAAATAGCGAACTTACAGGACAACGCCTTTTATGCAATACACAAATCCTTTTGGAGATTAACTCTATTTTAAGTCAACGAAGAACACTTCTTGAACTTAAAGCATTAAGCGGTTATGAGCGTTTAGCTTTTGGCAACATAACCGACGGAATAAGGCTTTTATATATGCAAGATATAGATACTAAACAGCTTGAAAGCATGGATTTATTTAATATATCTGAAATTAAAAAACCTAAAGACGGTTCACTAGAGATTAAATTTTTTGATAGGATAAAAGCTTTAGAAAAACTATGTTTAAGTCATGAGGACAAAAAAGAAACGAGCGTACCTTTTTATGTAGCACTAGAACAAAGTGTAAAAGCTTTGGACGAAAAAAAAGACGTGGCGGAGGAATAAAATTTGGATTTTAAACCTTTTTCACGCAAACAACTTAAAGTGCTTACGTGGTGGTGCAAAAATAGTGTTGATTTTAAAAAAGATGCTATTATTTGCGATGGAGCAGTTAGAAGTGGTAAAACTGTATGCATGGGTTTGTCTTTTGTGTCGTGGGCTTTTTATATGTTTCAAAATTCTTCTTTTGCATTTTGTGGCAAGACTATCCGCTCACTTAAACGAAATGTAGTATCTGTAATTATTCCTATTTTAAAGGAGTTAGGTTTTACGTGTAACCTTAAAGTGTCTGAAAATATTATTGAAATTACTTACGGTGACATCACTAATACATTTTATCTTTTTGGTGGAAAAGATGAATCTTCAGCATCACTTATACAAGGTATGACTTTATCAGGCGTTTTATTTGATGAAGTTGCACTGATGCCAAAATCTTTTGTAGAGCAAGCACTAGCTCGTTGTAGCGTTGAGGGTTCAAAGTATTGGTTTAACTGCAACCCTGAATATCCAGGACACTGGTTTAGGCAAGAATGGATTTTACAAAAAGCTAATAAAAACGCTTTATATATTCATTTTAAAATGGAAGATAATCCGTCTTTATCAGCTGAGATAATTAGTAGATACGAAAAACTTTATACAGGTACTTTTTATAAACGTTTTATTGAGGGTCAGTGGGTTTCTGCTCAAGGTATAGTATATCCATTTATGGATAATAGCGATATGTACACATCTGTTCCGCAAGTTAATTTTGAGATGTTTATTATCTCGTGCGATTATGGAACGGTAAACCCTGCATCATTTGGTTTATGGGGGAAATATAATAGTACATGGTATAGGATAGATGAATATTACTATAATTCTAAAACACAAGGTATGCAAAAGACAGATGAGGAACACTACCAGTCACTTTTAACGCTTGCAAAAGACAAAAATATAAATTGTGTTATTGTCGACCCATCGGCTGCAAGTTTTATCCAAACTATTAAGCGACATTCTTTTTTTAATGTTATACCCGCAAAAAATAATGTAGTTGACGGTATTAGAAAGACATCTACCGCTTTAAAGCAAGGCGATATTAAAATATGTAAAAATTGTAGCGATAGCATACGAGAGTTTTCTCTTTATCGTTGGGCAGAGTCTAGCGGACATGATTTCCCAATAAAAGAAAATGACCACGCTATGGACGACATAAGGTATTTTGTATCAACATTCTTAATGGGCAATGATGATAACTTCTTTGCTTTATCAACTAAAAGACAGAAAGGCTGATATATGAAGATATTTAATAGAAAAAAAGAAAACAAAAACGACTTTTCGCCTGTTCAAATGGCAAGTGGGATACGATATAATCACCCTTTTTCTACGCTTAACAATTATATTCCACTCAGTGGCGGACAATATAGCTTATACACTTCTTTAAGAGAGGCTGTACCTATTATAGATGCCGCCATTTTAAAAACTGTTAGACTTGTTGGCACTTTTAACATTGAAAGCAAAAACAAAATCTTAGAAAACGAGATAAACAGCTTTTTAAAAAATATTCAAGTAAACAGTTGTAGCACTGGTATAAACTCCTTTTTAACTTCTTACCTAGACCAAATGATTACTTACGGAACGGCTGTAGGCGAAATTGTTTTAAGTAAAAATATGCAAAATATAAAAGCTCTTTATAATGCATCTTTAGAAGATGTGGAGCTTAAAACAAGTGAAAATCCGCTTGATTTAGTAGTTTGCACACGAAACACTTTAAACGAAATTGAACCAGTTGCACATCAAAATCTTATTTTGATAACTCCATTAAATCCAACGCCAAACGAAATAGCGGGTACTTCAATTTTAAAAGGTTTACCTTTTGTTTCTTCTGTCTTGCTCAAAATCATAAATACAATAGGAGTTAATTGGGAGCGACTTGGAAATATCCGCTTTGCAGTTACTTATAATCCATCAAGCGACCCTACTGGACAAGCGTTTACTCGTGAGCGTGTCGAGCAAATCGCAAGCGAATGGAGTAAGACAATGCGAGAAAAGGGAGAAGTGAGCGACTTTATTTCTGTTGGCGACATAAATATAAGGGCTATTGGTGCAGATAATCAAATTTTAGATAGCGAAGTGCCAACTAAACAACTCCTTGAGCAAATTATTGCAAAAATGGGTTTACCTCCTTTTTTACTAGGGCTTTCGTGGTCAAGCACTGAAAGAATGTCTTCACAACAAGCCGACATTTTAACAAGCGAACTTGAACACTACAGAGAGCTTTTAAACCCAGTTATAAAGAAAATTTGTGACTACTTTTTAATCCTAAATAACTACAACAGTGATTTTGAAATTGTGTGGGATAACATTAATTTACAAGATGAAACGCAACTTGCACAAGCAAGATACACAAACGCACAAGCACTTGAAATTGAACAAAATTTATTAAATGAGGTGGACAATGCAAGCACAAATAATTAAAAGCGATAAAAAAAGCATATCACCTAAAGATATGGAACTTATAAACAATTACACAATGCGTAAACTTAATGAAGATGAAGTTTACACTTTTAAAGTAGCTTTATGCGATAACGATATTGACAGAGATTACGAGGCTTTTTCGCTTAATGCACTTGAAAGTTTAAAGACTTTATTTGTAGGGAAAAGCAGTATTTTTGATCACAATCCAAAAACGCAAAATCAAACTGCTAGAATATACGAGTGCTATATTGAGCAAAAAGACGACCAAAAAACGCAATTAGGAGAAACATATACACGTTTAGTTGCAAAAGCTTACTTACCTAAAAGCGAAAAAAACGAAGATTTTATTTTAAGCCTTGATAGTGGAATACAAAAAGAAGTTAGTGTTGGTTGTAGCGTTAGTGAAAAAATCTGCTCTATATGCTCTCACCCTACAAACACTACTCTATGTACTCATAGTAAAGGTAAAATGTACGACGGCGTTTTATGTTATCACATTTTAAATAAAATCCACGACGCTTATGAGTGGAGTTTTGTGGCTGTTCCTGCTCAACGTAACGCTGGTGTTATTAAATCTTATATAAAAAAATTGGAGGAATGTAATATACAAGACATTATTAAATCATTAAATACGCAAAGCGACGATATTTTTTTAGATGTGCAAAGCGCTAATAAACTTTATGCACATATAAAAGAACTTGAAAGCGATGCAATTTTTGGCAAAGCTTTTAGAGATGAACTTAAAAAAGAGGTTTTAAGCTTAATATTACTTAACAAAAAAAGCGTTGATAAAAATGCTATATATTCTATTGTAGAAAAAATGGATATAAACGAACTAAAAGCATTTAAAACAGCGTTTGGTGATGACCATCAAAAACCTCAACTTGCAAAAACAAAAGAAACTAAAAACACAAATTTAGACGGCTACAAATTATAATAGTTTGGAGTGTGGAGTGTGGAGTGTTAAAAAAATGAATATTGCAGAAAGCATATTGAAATAAACTACAAAATATAAACATTTCACAAAATCCGTAAACACGATGAAATACGGGCGAAAATAGATTTCGCCCCTACAACACTTTTCTCGTAAATTTACCACAACCGCACGGATTTTATCTCCACAGAATAAAAAACAAAAAAAGAAAGGAACTAAACAATATGAAAATTGATTTTTACGGATTTGACGAGGGTTGTATCACCCTTACAACAGATGGTACTTTTGAAAAAGGCGATTTAGTCAAAATAAAAGACGGTGAAACAGCCGAAAAATGCACAAGCAAAGACGATATTATAGGTGTTGTAATGCATCAACGTGGCGACTTAGTTTGTGTACAAATTAAAGGTTATGTACGCACCGCTTATGAAGGTAGCACAACTTTAACATCAGGTTATCACAAATTAACAACAGGTACAAACGGCACTGTTACAAAAGATGACACAGACGGACGAGAACATTTAGTGTTCTACACATCTACAAACGAAATTTGTTTCTTACTTTAAAGGAGGATAATATTAATGGCAATTTTTGAAAATCTAGTAATTGAAAAAGGTATGTACGGTGTAAAAAATAAAAGTTTTACTCAAGTTTTAGAGGAGCTAGACCCTAGTTCTAATTACAAAGGAACATCACTTGAGGGAATGGACGCATTTGAAAGACAACTTAAAAGGTTTGACATCAAAGTAAAAGGTGCAAACTCCGACAGTGTTGAGAAGTTTTTTTCTACTTCTTCAAGTGCGGCACTTTTCCCAGAGTACATAAACCGTGCAGTTATGCAAGGAACACAAACAAAAAACATAATCCCAGATATTGTAGCAACTACTACTAAAATAGATGCTATGGACTACAGAAGCATGGGAAGTTTTCCAGAAGAGGAAAACGTAAAACCTGCTCAAACTTTAGAGGGTGCTTTAATTCCTCAAACAGTTTTAAAAGCAAGTGATAAATTAGTGCAACTTAAAAAATACGGTAGAACTCTAGTATCTTCGTACGAGGCTTTACGCTTCCAAAGAATAGATTTATTTACAGTTTTCTTACGTCAAATTGGGCAGTATATGGTGCGTTGCCAACTTGAAGATGCAATCGATACCCTTACATCTACTAAAGGCTTAGGCGGTGTTGAAAAAACTATTACTAAAGGTTCTGACCCAATCGACTATAAAATGTTACTTAAATTTTATAAAGAATTAGCACCTTACGATTTTAACACGCTAATTGTACCAGCAACATATTGGCAAGATGTTATGAATATTGAAGAAATGAAAGACGCAAACGCAAACTTAAATTTCCACGGCACTGGTAAAATGATAACTCCACTTGGAGCGAACTTAGTTTCTCTACCTTACATTAAGTCAGACAAATTAATTGCACTTGACAAAAATTACGCTTTAGAATTTGTAAAAGCAAGCGAAATTGTAACAGAGTACGACAAAATAATCGACCGTCAACTTGAACGTGCAACAATAACTTGTATTTCAGGCTTTAACAAGCTAAATAATGAAGCTATCGTTATAATGGAATAATTTTAGGAGGCGGACGGTATGAACTATGAAAGTATTTTAAATCTATTTTTATTGTATGCAAATATCCCAGAGGAGCTATCTTTAAAATATAGTGATTTTTGTGTAAATGCCGTTTATCAATTGCGTAAAGAACTTAGGAGCGAAACTTTAGAAAGCGATAACGGCGGTAGGTTAAATACTGCCGCCGCTGCCTTAGCTTTTTATAAATTTTCTCTTACTTTATCTTCAGTTGATGATGCACAATACTTTAAAGCTGGCGACATAACAATACATAAAGACACGTCAAAACGTTTAGAATGTGCTAAAACTTTATGGGAAAATGAAAGAGAAATGATAGCGGACTTACTTAAAGATAAGTCTTTTATTTTTAAGTCGGTGTAGTGTATGGACAAACTTAATATAATGGCTAATTACTACATCGACACTTACGGCAACAATATAACTATCACTATTGGCGATAAATCTTACCACAGTAAAGCGTTTATCCAACCACTTCAATATAAAAATAAAATGTACACAGACGGAAATTATACGCCACAAGGTTATATAGACGGCGGACACTTTCAATATATTGGTAAAGCCGATTTTGTTTTTAGTCCGCCTTATGAAGATATTACTATAAAACTTAATTCTACTGGGCAATTATTTGCTGTTAAACGTGCTGAAAATTACATCGTTAAAAATAAAATTTGCCATGTAAGTGCAGTTATTACGCCTTTGGTTTTGCAGGAGGGATAATTTTGAAAGAAAGCACTATTATTAAAGATGATATTTTAAATATATTATCTCAAAATATAAGCGATATCGACTTTGAAAATGCTTATCAGCGTAAAAATAGTTTTATCCCTATCAAAAAAACTGTAGGTTATGTAGGTGTAACTTCTGACGTTTTAGAAATTCATACAAGCGATAACGTGCAAACTGTAATTGAGCAAGGTTGCAGTATCTTAATAACTCTTTTAGCTCCTTTAAAATACGGCGGACATTATTGTAGTGAAATTTTAAGCGACATTGTAAAAATAATCGGTTTAAATTTAAATGAAAGTGCCGTAAAAATCACTTCTGGCAGTGTGTCTTATGATAGTAACTCTCAAGCTTTTTGCGGTGAAATTAAAATTACTATAGGTAATATATCTTCAAAAACAATTAGCGAGCCTTTCACAAATAATATACATATTGTGCTAAATGGACAAGATAAGTATATAAACACTTTTAATATTGATGTTACACATAATTATTTTGACGTTTTAAGCTATGGAGAGCATACTCCTATTACTTCGCTTTTAAAAGATAGTAAGTATACTCTTACACTTAAAACGAGTATCCCTTTTACAAATATTTTCAAAAATCAAAAATACGTTATTTATCTTGATGAACAAAACACTTTTGAAAATTGCTTTTTAACAAAAAGCTTTGAGGAAATTGAAAACAACTTGCACAAAATATATACTTACGTTTTTTTATCAACAAAGAAAAGAGGCGACGCTTAACATGGATAATTACGATACTTTAGAGCTTGTATATATAAATCAAGCCGAATATGTTTCAGAGATGTTTGAAAAAGACAGCAGACGATACCCCTATACTTTTACTGAACAAGAGGAGGCGACTTTATCATGAATAACCCTTATATGCGTTTTTGTAACTTTTCTTTCCCTTATAATCCCACAACTTTAAGTATAAATAAAGAGTTATCTTATGAGGAAGTGCCAAACAATTATAACAGTAGTATCCTTTTAAATAATGGTCAAAAGGCTAGGCGTGTAAGTGGTAGTGGTGCTTTTATAGGCGAAAATTGTACCGAAAATTACAACGTGCTTTTATCGTTTTTAAATAAACATACAAGCGGTATTTTAAATATTTATAATACAAAACCTTTTTATGCAACTTTAGTAAAGCTTAATTTAACGCTTAATTCTACGCCTAATTGTATTGAATATGAGTTTTTATTTATTGAAAATTTTCAAAATATAAGTGACCAGAATATCGAATTTTTATACGTTTTAGAAGAAAACGAAACTATATGGGACGTGGCTATTAAATTTAATAAAAGCGTCCATGAAATATATTTATTAAATCCACAAATTAAAATTATAAACGAAATTGGAGGCGGTTACACATTAAAAATACAATGAAAATATACGGTGCAAATGGTGAAAATAAGACATTGCTTGATAATCTTTTGATGTTAAATATTAATATTGAGGAAAGTGTTCCTGCTGACAATTTCACCGCAACTTTTAAAGGTGAAATCTTAGAAGAATACGAAATGTTTTTGATTTTTATTAATGATGTATTATTTTTAAAAGCGTTAATTGATGAAACTACTATTTCATATTCAGACACATTCACCTTTACAAAAATTACAGGTAGAAGTATGGCGGCTGTTCTTCTTGACAACGAGGTGCTTCCTCAAAGTTACAATTGCCCAAATGCTAAAACTATCTTTACAAGGCATTGTCTGCCTTTTAATATAAATGAGTTTGAGTGCGATATATCTCCTATTAATGCACAAATTCAAGTTTCTAAAGGACAAAGCCACTTTGATGTAATATCAAATTTTTCAAAGTTTTGTCTAGGCACAACTGCCGAAGTTTCAAGCAGTGGTACGCTTTTATTTTGTGGTTATAAAGCGTATAAAACTGTAAACTTTGGCAGCGACGTGCCAATTAGCGAAGTTAGTATTTCAAAAAAGCGATACAAGTTATTGTCAAACGTATTTGTAAAAACTACTTTTAACGATGATTATAACTTAAACCTTGAAAACAAAATCACTACTGAAAAAAATATTGTAAGACATCGTTTTATTAATGCGACCGCTTTAACTTCTTATAATATTGATACAGCACGAAAAATGCTTAAAAACAGCACAAAAGAATATTTTAATATCACCTTAAAAACGCCTATGTTTTTAGGTGATGTTATTGGAGAAAATGCTAATTTAAAATATAAAAATCTTTATTTTAAAGATTTATACGTAAGCAAGATAATATACAATTTCAATAAAGGTGAAGAATATACGATTATCACCTTAAAAAATAAAATATAGGAGGTTTATTTTAATTGAGAATAAAAAATGGATAATGTAGAATTTTAGTGAATAGTGAATAATGAATAGTGAAAAGTGAATGTTAAAATCTTTACATTCTCCATTCTCAATTCTCAATTCTTAATTAATATGTGGTTATTAAAAAATTTATCAAAAAACAAAACGCACGAAAAAATTAACGACAAAGGCGAAGTTATAAACTTAGGCGCAAGCGGTATAAATATTAAAGCTACACAAAATTATGCTGATGTTCCGGTTGTAGCACCGTTTGGTATTGCTTATAAACCGCCTGAAAACGAGGAAATTATTATTATGCCTTTACACAATTCTTGTGTAAGTATTGGTAGCGTTTGCGATACATCTAATTTAGAAAGCGGAGAAATTAAGCTTTTTTCAAAAGGTGGAGCATCTTTAATTTTGAAAAATGATGGGCGAATTTTAGCAAACGGTATCGACATAACGGAAAGGAGTTTTTAAGTGGATATAGCTTTAAAAAATGGCGATTTTGATTTAAATCAAATAGGTATGCCCTACTTATTAGATGGAATTGCTAAAGTTATGCAAAGAATTTACGTTAAGTTAAAAGTAGAGAAAAACACATTTTTACATAGCGGTGACATCGGCGAAAAGCTCTCTACAATAAACTTAAACAGCGAGCTACTTGAAAAAGAAATTTCAATGATAATTGAAGAAAGTGTACTTGATATGCATTATACGTTTGTAGATAATATCAAGGTTTCAGTACTGGAAAATCAAAAGTTAAACATCAAATTAGATGTGCATTTTTGCAGTGAATTTCAAACTTTGGAGGTGACATTATAAGTGGAAAGTTACGAAAGTATTTTAAAAAGAATGGAAGAAAATTTCAAAAACATTACAGGTCATGACGCTGATAAAAGTGCTGATATAGGTATTAAAATGCGTTTACTTGCAAGCGAGTTGTACTCATGTTACGGATATTTAAATTGGCTTAAAAATGAGATGTTTATACAAACAGCTAACGGCAATTCCCTTGATAATCATGCTATATTAAGAGGGCTTGAACGTAAAAAAGGTACATATGCTACTGGTAAAATTGAATTTTCTGTAACTGTAGCATCACTTCAAAATATAGTAATTCCAATAGGCACAATATGTTCTACAAGTGGTGTTTCTCCTTTGTTTTTTGAAGTTACAGAAGAAACAATTTTACCAGCAGGTCATACGGCAGTTCTTGTAAACGCAAAAGCTCAAGAAGTAGGAGTTAAGTATAATGTTCTTAGTAGTACTATTAACACTTGCGTGACGGTGCTTGTAGGTATTGAAAAAATTAACAATGTAGGTGGTTTTAGCGGTGGCACTGATAGCGAAGACGATAACTCATTTAGACAAAGGATTATTGAAAATATTAAAAGTATACCACTTGCCACTAATAGTAAATTTTATGAGGAAGAAGCAAAAACAATAGATGGTGTATATTATGCAAATGTGTTACCACAAGCACGAGGTATAGGCACTATAAATGTATATGTTTATGGTAAAAATTCGGCTTGTAGTTATGCACAAGTGCAAGAAGTATCAACATATTTAAATTCTATACGTGAGATAAATTGCGATATATCAGTTTATAATGCAACACTTTTTAATATAGATGTTTCGATCTCTGTAAAAGCTAAAGCTGGATATTCCCAAACGGAAGTAGAGGCAAATTGCTATAAAAACATAAGCAATTACATAAATTCAATAAATATTGGTAGCACTTTAATTTTAAGCGAGCTAAACCAAGTTGTATATAATTGCGAGGGTGTGGAGTATTTTAATGTAATATCACCTACAAGTAATGTGAGTGTTTCTTCTTCATTAAAACCATATATAGGCACAGTAGATGTAGAGTTTCGCAACTATTAAGGGGGATTTATGACAACTTTATTTTCTATGAAAGAAAAATTATTGCCCTTAAATCTATACGATTTAGGGGAAAATTCTTTAGTTTGTAAAGAGATTACAGTATTTGCAAACGAGATTGATTTGCTCTTATCTGCTATAAAAGAATGTGAACAAGAGTGTTTTATTAATACAGCTACAAATTTTGGTTTAAAGCAATGGGAAGATATATTAGGGCTTCGACATGAGCATTTAGACATTTCAACAAGACGTAAACTTATAGTAACACGAATTTCCCTTTTGCCGTCTGAGATAACTGTAGCTGGTGTTAATCAATTTATTTCTGCATTTAATGTATTGTTTAATACTTTTGAATATCCAAACGTGCTTTATTTGCATATTCAATGTGTAGGCGACTATGATTTGCCTACTAAAGAAAAAGTAACAAGCGAAATAGAAAAAAGTCTGCCTGCTCACCTTGAGGTTTTTGTAGATTTTACAAATAATACTTTTGAAAAATTAGACAATAAAAACCGTACTTTTGAGCAGTTAGACAATTTAAATTTACAATGGCTAAAAATAGATATGGAGGAATAACTTATGGGTTCAACTAACAAAACAAGTTACTTAAACTTAAATCAATGGACATCTACCGACAAACCTATTAGAATGGACTTTGTTGAGGATAACAGAAAAATTGACGACGCTATTAAAAATCATGTAAATAGTAGCAGTGTGCATATTACATCAGCTGAAAAAGAAAAAATAAACTCGCCATTTTCAACTAAAATTTATTCAGGTAATGGCGAAAGCAGTATAAACGTTTCTTTTGATTTTGATGTTAATTTAGTTTTTATATATAAGATTAACGGTAGCCAATATAAAAATGTTAATTCAAAAATACATTTTTACAGTGGTGTTTCAACTTCAAATTCAGGTGCAAGTGGTATTCAAATTATAGGTAGTACCGTTGTTTTATCGCAAGAGGAAACAGCAGACGGCGATATGGCTTGTTTTAACGAATTGAATTGTCAATATACTATAAT
This sequence comes from uncultured Eubacteriales bacterium, assembly GCA_964369305.1. Taxonomy (GTDB): domain Bacteria; phylum Bacillota; class Clostridia; order Oscillospirales; family Acutalibacteraceae; genus CAYJFG01. Next base: position 1,547 of record CAYJFG010000002.1, on the reverse strand, counting down.
TGCTTTTAGATAATTACAATTGTATCATATATAAAAATTTAAATAAGTGAATTTGAAAAAACATAGATTTTGCGTTAAATAAAGAAATTTAATGATGAAAAAATTTTTTATAAAACAAAACCTCAAAAAATGCCTGCAACAAGCATTTTTTGAGGTTTTACGTTTGTTTATTTGCATAAAAAAACAGCAAGTGAAAGTACATCTGGTGGCCATCACGGACTCGAACCGCGGACCAACCGGTTATGAGATAGTCAATCTCATTTTTGGTTAGTTGACAGTATGGTAAATTTATTAAATTGCATTTTTTTAACGACTTTTTAAAAACTCATTGAATTTCTCAATTCCAATGAGTTTTTTCTCTTCGTCCAAATGAGTGTAAATAGCTAAAGTTAAATTAGGGTCAGAATGTCCTAACAGTTTTTGTGCTGTTAATATATCTACACCTGCATCATATAAAAGAGTAGCGTATGTATGTCTTAGCATATGCGGAGTAATATGTTGTATTACAGTAGGAACACCCTTAGGGTTAAAGTAACTTTCATCTCCGCCAAAATTTTTGATATATGCGTTATAATTTAAAGTTTTAAAATAACTACTCCACCCTTTGTAAAAACTAGCTAAAGTATGTATTTTACCATTCATCTTGGTAGTAATATATTTACTATCCTTTGTTTTTGCTCTTTCTTGCATTAAATACTCAATCAAAACATCTGGGATACTTACTAATCTTGATTTACTATTTTTAGTTCCTTCCTTTATGACAAATTGATTTGCTGATATTTGTTGAGTGGATTTATTTATAACTACACTCTTTTTAATAAAGTCTATATCATCCCACTCCAAAGCTATTGCTTCTCCTACCCTAATTCCTGTGTAAATCATAATTTTTCCAACAATTTTAAAGCGATGTTCCGTTGAATGGATTAAGTCCTGCTCAAATCTATCTAACGCACGTCGCTTATTTTTCATAGCACCTCTTGGTGTCGTTTTGTTAAAAAATGGGTTTTTACTAACTAATTCTAAGTCATAAGCATAGTCCATTATACTATCACCTGTGTTGTAGATGTTGTTAATCAGTTTTTGAGATGGTATTTTATTATTTTTCGGATTGCATTTAGAAAACTTCAATAGTTCATCTTCAAAATCAATCCATTTAATTTTATCTACCTCAAGATTGCCAATCATATTATTTACGTGTCTTACCCTATTAGTTATATCGCTTGAATACTTATAACTCTTATTGATTAACGTCCTTTCTAGCCATTTATTAGATACCTCTTTAAATTTCATAGTGCATTTCTCTTTTGTTTATTTTTTTTAATTTTTTGTTGCTTACGCAATTACAAAATTATACAATATCCGAAAATATTTTGCAAGTACTTTATTTTAAGAAAGAGAGTGATTCTTTTATGAACAAATCATCAGCAAAAATTATTTCAATCGTAAACCAAAAAGGCGGTGTAGGTAAAACCACCACTTGCATGAACCTAGGAATAGGCAACCTTTCAAAACTCTAAAAAATATGGTATAATATATATAAAGAGGGT
>CAYJFG010000001.1:30652-42481 GCA_964369305.1 uncultured Eubacteriales bacterium | reverse complement strand
CTCTTGATTTTCTCCGTTATCTAGTTCTTGTTCTTCTACGTTGTCTAACTCTTGATTTTCTCCGTTATCTAGTTCTTGTTCTTCTACGTTGTCTAACTCTTGTTCTTCTACGTTGTCTAACTCTTGACTTTCTCCGTTATCTAGTTCTTGTTCTTCTCCGTTATCTAACTCTTGACTTTCTCCGTTATCTAGTTCCTGTTCTTCTCCGTTATCTAGTTCCTTTTCTTCTCCGTTATCTACCTCTTGATTGTGTTTATCTGATTGTTCTTGCTGTTGTATTTGCTTATCCTCTTGTTCCTGACCTATATTATTATCTAATTTATTATTAACATTATTACGCAATCTATTATTATTTTCATTTTCTTCTTTATTATTTTCATTTACTTCATTCTCTGCATTTGCTTTACCGTGAAATTTATTTATAACATAATCTTTAACCGCAGCAGTCAACAACGCCCCTGAAAGTAACGCCGTATTAAAAGCGGAAGTACCAATATCTGCCGAAATGTCTATATCATGAAGCATATTTCCAAATTCTTGTGATAAATTTCTATCAATTGTGCTTGTACACATTTTTTCTAAATTTTCCGACAACTCATTATAAGCTTTTTCTTTTATTTTAGTGTTTTCTAAAACTTTATTAATTTCACCAACAAGCGACTCGTAACTAGAGTTTGCATTACTACTTTTATTAACAAGATCTTCTGAATAAGGAATTTCTTTAATATATCCATTTTTAATTAATTCAGCTACACTTGCGTTTGCCTGATATTGTTGTGCGTTCTGATTATCCATTTTTCTGCCCCACTCTTGCTTTGCAATAGTGCTTTTTGATACATCAAAGGGCTTTAAAACTTCATAATATTTTTTCTGCATATGTTCTTGAACTCGTGGCAATTGCAAATCATTATATGTATTATTTAAATCAGATAAAAAATGCCCTTTATCATCTCCATATCTACAAATAATTTCTTGAGGATTAAAAGTATAAGCTGAAGGTGTATCGGCATTACTCTCACCCCAATTAACACTTAGAACACCCTCTTTAATATAATTATCATTATCATAATCAAAAACGTTTGAATTTATTTCCCCAAAATCCGTTTCATTAAAGTATGCAATTTCTTCATCTTCATTAAAACTACTCATTATTTTTTAACTGTCCTTTCCATATAAAAATCCAATACGTGTTATAGGAGTGCCTAAAAAAAATGCGAACTAACAAAGCAAAAATATTGATTTGTCAATGTCTTTGGCTACCCAAAGGCGTATAAAGCACATTGGGTAGCCACTTTCGCTTATATAACACAAATCATAATTTCAACTTTTTTCTTCGTACTGCCTGGGCTATTTTAATACACTCCATCTAAGGCTACATTTTTATTTTTTACTGTTTTTTCCACTTTTCTATAGCAAAGTCACCTAAGTTTTGAATATCTGCTATTAAAGCACCTAATTCTTTTATTGCAAGGTCTGTATCTTCAAACTCAAACACTTCATTATATCCACAGCTTTTATCTTGAATTAATCCACTTAGCAATCCTTTTTTGGCTGGGTTTATAGAAATAGAATCTGTACCAGCTTTTGTCTTAATATCAATACTTAAATTAGGCTTAAAGCATTGTAAATATATAAACACAAGAGCAGCTATTACAAATACTACTGCAATTATCATAAAGATCCCTGATAGAAACGCATGACCACCTGAAGAGTAATTACTAACCTTCATTTGCTGGGAAAATGCAAGCAATGCTCCAAAGCTTGCGCTTGTAAGAAGTATGTTTCTAAAATAATTTTTAGAATGAGAAAGAATAAATATAGGAGTAAATACTGCTATTCCAAGTGCTATTAAGGTTGCAAAAAACCACACACCCTCCCATAAATAACCAACAATGGCAGCTGATAATATTATTGGAAGATATGTAAACAACAACATGAAAATTAGCTCTAAAACATTAAAACGAAAATCTTTTTTTATTTCTATTCCAGCTATTTCGTCAACAGAAAACTCCTTTTGCAAAACAGTTTTACCTCTTAAAGACCTACCTGTTGCCCTAAATATCACTCGCTTATTTGTAACTTGCATTCTTCCTTCTGCTCTCATAAACTTTAAACGTGAACGCAATATAGCGATATTATATTGTTTAACAGGAATTTCGCCATCTTTTGCACTTAAGTTTCCTGGTATAATAGGTTGGTTATGTTCATAAAAAGAATTGTCAGTCATGTAACTTTGCACATTTTCTTTATTAAACTTACCTATATCAATATCACCTAGGTTAGAGTGACCCTCACACATATTTAAAGGTTTTCCACATTTCGGACACATACTCATAATCTACACCCCCTTATATTATTATACTAAAATCATACCGTTTGAATCTGCTTTTTTAGTCAGTCCTACAATTAACTCTATAAAAGCTATTATCAATGGAATACCTGTCCAACAAAATAATATAAACACAACACCTGTGCCGGCTTTACCAGCATAAAATTTATGACCACCAACACCGCCTAAAAAAAACGCTAATAGACAATACACAACTTTACTAACAGCTTTTTGACCGTTAGCAATATATTGTGGTGATGTATTTTGTACATTAACATTAATTCCACCATTTGCATTCTTTTTTTCAATTTTTGAAACAACAATTTTTGACCCGTTCTCGAAAATTTCAACTTCGTCACCAATGTTAGGAACAAAGTTAATATCACTACTTCTTACCTCTTTAATTCCGCCGTCATTAGTCCCTATACTAACAACATTATCTTGAATATTTACAATTTTTGCCATGGTTATTCCCCCTGATTATAATAATATTTTATCAAAATGTGTACTATTTGATAGTCGTAAAAAAAATAAATTTATTTGATATATGCTTTGAACCCACACATTAATGGAAATTTTTTCTTATTTTATGTAAAAATATTGTTGACTTTCGCATTATATTATATTATAATTTAACTATCAAATAGTACACATAGTGATAGCTATTATTCAATGTTTATATTAGCGTTTTGTCTATACTCTTTTAATCTACGATAAAAAGTTGCTTCGCTTATATTACACATCTCTATAACTTGCCTTAGGGTAAGTTTTTTTTCTTCCCATTGATTTATCAGTACCGTGAAATCATTAGGGATTGTTTTTTTAGGTCTACCAAACTTAACCCCACGTGATTTTGCAGCAACAATCCCCTCTTCTTGCCGTTTTTTGATGTTTTCACGTTCAGTCTGTGATACAAAAGATAAGATTTGCAATACTAAATCAGCTATAAATGTTCCCATTAAATCTTTGCCTAAACGTGTATCAAGCAATGGCATATCAATGACGCATATGTGTATACCTTTTTCTTTTGTAAGTATACGCCATTGCGTTTGAATTTCTTCATAATTTCGACCTAGCCTATCTATGCTTAAAACATATAAGATATCTCCTTCAGTTAATTTGACAAGCATATTTTTATAATTTTTTCTATTAAAACTTTTGCCACTTTCTTTATCTACAAATATATTATCACTTTTAACATTTGCGTTTTTTAGTGCAGTTAGCTGCCTATCCTCGTTTTGGTCTTTACTGGAAACTCTTGCATATCCATAAACTTTCATTTAAATTCCTCCGTTTTATAATAATTTAAGTATTTACCATTATTAATAAAATAACTTGAATATGCAAATTTTATAATTATTTAAGTAGTAGGCAACCACTCATCGAAACCTATTATCTCATTATATTTTATGCTTAATAATACGTGCTATTAAGCAATTTTCTTTATAAAAAGCAAAAAAGCTGACTAAACGAAATGTTTTGTCAGCTTTAAATTAATAAATATTTTTAAGTCAAAATAATTTTGTTGTCACCTACTGTGCAACCTTAAATTTTAAAGTAGATATCTTTTATCATTTACACAATAGAAAATAGTTTTTGTGCTTCTCTAATATCTATCGTTGTTATTTGTCCGTCTTGGTTAATATCACCTAAAATTTTTGCGGTGCTACTTAAGTCTTTAATCATAGCCAAATATTTTTGCATATTTAATATATCAGCCATTGAGAATTTTCCATCTCCTGTAGTGTCGCCAACTACGCCGAATTTATCCGCATAATCAATTGCACACCAACCGCTATATCCATTGTAAGTTGTGTAACCCCATAAATAACCGTTAGCATAAGTTGTGTCGCTTATGATTATATATGAATTATTTTTAATAAGAGTTAAACTTTTTGCAGAAGTAGTAGCTGAAGTTCTTAAATTAAGTCCACCGTCGGCGTCAACTTTCCAAAATTCTGGAATTGTAATTTCTGGAACTGTTGGAGTTTCGGGAGTTGTAGTTAATGGAGGGCTTGTCCCATCATCTTCAAGTATATAAATATATCCTAAAAATCTATAATTTGAGCTATAGCCTAAGTTTTTGTCATCAATATTTTCTACCCTTGTATCAAATACAAAGCCTCCATATGCTGACTCTGACAAAGTAATAGATGTGCTACTAACTGCTTCAACAACTGCTACATGGCCATTGTCATTATCGTATTTATCCCAACAAGCAATAGCACCAACACGTGGTTCTTGTCCGTACTCATAGTAGCCTTCGTTAATATTCCACGACCACCATTCTCCAGCGTTGTAACGGCATAAATTTGGCTGTGTTCCTAAAATTTCATATGCTCTTCCGTAAGCGTAAGCGGTGCAGTTTGGCATACCGTAACCAGCATTTTCAAATATATTATATTTACCATCATAATAATATTTATTTGAGTAGGACGGAGCAGTCAAACGTGGTTCAAAAGAGGTAGTTGCAGTAGCAGATGAATTTGCAAAGTTAAAAAATAATATAGACAAGATTATCATCGCTACGAGGTACATGGATAAGGTTTTTTTGCGAGTCAATTTTTACATCTCCTTCAAGGAATATTATTTACTACTATTTTCTTCTTTTCTATCGCTAATTATACCAAAGTGTTAGTAAAAAAAAAATTGGTTTTACAGTTTTTTTGCAAAAAAGTACAAGTTTGTATATATCTACTAAATATTGCAGTATTGTTAATAAGTTGTAACAATGCTGTAACTTTTTAAAAATCTGTTTTGACATTTAAGTGCTGAAGTTGTATAATAGAAATATAGAAATAGAAAAAGAGGCGAACATTTTTGAAAATAATTGACTTTCACGCACACATTTACCCAAATAAAATAGCAAGCAGAGCAGTTGAGGGTGTATCAAGATTTTATGATACCGAGATTGCAGGCAATGGAACTGTAGAAGATTTGCTCATACAATCAAATGGCTATAATGTTGAACATTACATAGTACATTCAGTTGCAAGTATTCCAAAACAAGTTGAAAACATAAATAATTTTATAGCTCAACAATGCGAAATTAACAAAAAATTTGTAGGCTTCGGCACGCTTCACCCTATGATGGACGATGTAGAAAAAGAGATAAACCGCATTAAGGAGTTAGGGCTTGTTGGAATAAAACTGCACCCAGATTTTCAAGAGTTTGACGTTGACTCAAGCGAAGCTAAAATAATATATGAAATTATCGAGGGCAATATGCCACTACTTTTACATTGTGGCGACTATAGATACCAATACTCTAGACCTGAAAAACTTGCAAATGTATTAAGAGATTTTAAAGACTTAGAAGTAATAGGCGCTCATTTTGGCGGTTGGTCACTTTGGGAAGACGCTGTAAACTTCTTAAAACCGTTTAACTGCTATGTGGACACCTCAAGCACTTTTGGGTTTGCAGGAATAAAAAAAGTAAAAGAACTTATAAACGATTTTGGTCAAGAACGAGTATTATTTGGAACTGACTACCCTATGTGGAATTTAAACTACGAGATTAATAACATGAAAAAATTAGAATTGCCACAAGACATATTTGAAAACATAATATACAATAATGCTAAAAAGCTACTAACTAAGTATATATAAATTTTAACACAACCACAATATATTGATATTATTAACAAACCGCCTACTATGGCGGTTTATTAATTTGTAGGTTTTTCATAATTATTATAAATCAAAGAAATTTAATATTGATATAACACTAGATATTGTGGTATAATTAAGCTAAACCACTATAATAAGTGGCATTAAAGTTTTCACAATAAAAATTTCATGTATTTTTAACTAAAAAAACCTTTAAAAAACGTCAAAATTACTATTGACGAAAGCCGTATAATATTATATACTTTTAAAAGTCTTAAAAAACATGACATACTATATATTGTGGTATTAAAATAGAAAAATCTAAATAAAGGTAGTGATAAAGTGGTAGAGAATATCGAAAAAAGAGACGGACGACTAGTGGATTTTGACTTAGAAAAAATAACTCAAGCTATATTCAAAGCAGCTCAAGCAATAGGCGGTAACGACTATGAAAACGCTTGTTTTTTAGCTTCAGAAGTTGAAAGATATTTAGAAGAAGAGGGTATCACAAACCCAAGCGTTGAACACGTACAAGACATTGTAGAAAAAGTTCTTATCGACAACGGACACGCTAGAACTGCAAAAGAATATATCATATACAGAGTTGAGCGTACAAGAGTGCGTGACATGAACAATAGACTTATGAAAACATATGCAGATTTAACGTTTAAAGACGCTAAAGAAAACGATGTTAAAAGAGAAAACGCAAATATCGACGGCGACACTGCAATGGGTACTATGCTTAAATACGGCTCAGAGGGTGCAAAGCAATTTTATGAAATGTATATTTTAAACCCAAAACACGCAAAAGCACATAAAAACGGCGATATACATATACACGATTTAGACTTTCTAACTCTTACAACTACTTGCTGTCAAATAGATATTGATAAACTTTTTACAGGTGGATTTTCAACAGGTCACGGCTTTTTACGTGAACCTAACGACATCGCAAGCTACTCAGCCTTAAGCTGTATAGCAATTCAGTCAAACCAAAACGACCAACACGGCGGACAAAGTATCCCAAATTTTGACTATGCTATGGCAAAAGGTGTAGCAAAAACTTTTAGAAGAATTTACAGACAAAACATTATAAGAGCAACTGAGCTTTTAACAGATAATTACGACTGCAAAGAAGAAATGACTGCTTTACTTGATGAAGTAGAAAAAACAAGCGGTAAAAGACCTACACTCGATAAAAACGAAGATTATAAAGCTGAAGAATTAAAAGCACTTGAAAATAAATTCGGCGAAGATTTAGCTAAAAATATACAAAATTTTGCAAATAAAAATTCAGAAAAAGAAACAGATAGAGCCGTTTTCCAATCTATGGAAGCTTTTGTGCATAATTTAAATACTATGCATTCAAGAGCAGGAGCTCAAATACCTTTTAGCTCAATTAACTACGGTACAGACATGACACCAGAAGGTAGAATGGTTATAAAAAACGTTTTACTTGCTACTAAACAAGGTTTAGGCGACGGCGAAACTCCTATCTTCCCTATCCATATTTTCAAAGTAAAAGAGGGTATAAACTACGACAAAACAGACCCTAACTACGATTTATTTAAGCTAGCGTGCGAAGTTAGTGCTAAAAGATTATTCCCTAATTTCTCTTTCTTAGATGCTCCATTTAATAAACAGTATTATAAAGAGGGTCAACCTGAAACAGAATGTGCATATATGGGTTGTAGAACTAGAGTTATTGCAAACAATTACGATAAAACTAGACAAATTGTAAACGGACGTGGTAATTTAAGTTTTTCTTCAATAAATCTTCCTCGTATTGCTATCTTAAGTAAAAATCTAGATATATTCTACGACCATTTAGACAGAATGATAGATTTAGTAATTGAACAATTAATCGAAAGATACGAAATTCAAGCTAAAAAGAAAGTTAAAAACTTCCCATTCTTAATGGGTCAAGGCATATGGATTGATGCAGATAAATTATCACCAGAAGACGAAATAGGCGAAGTTTTAAAACATGGTACTTTAACAGTAGGATTTATTGGTCTTGCAGAATGTTTAACAGCATTAATAGGCACTCACCATGGACAAAGCAAAGAGGCTCAAAACTTAGGGCTTGAAATTGTAGGTTATATGAGAAAACGCCTTGATGAAGCGTGCAGAAAATATAACATGAATTTCTCGTTAATCGCAACACCAGCCGAGGGTCTTTCAGGTAGGTTTGTAGGTATTGACGCTAAGAAATTTGGCAAAATCGAGGGCGTTACAGATAGAGAGTACTACACAAACTCTTTCCATATTCCAGTGCATTATAAAATCACTGCAAGCGAAAAAATTAGACTTGAAGCTCCATACCATGCATTAACTAACGGCGGTCATATATCTTACGTTGAGCTTGACGGTGCGCCTAGCCAAAATATTGAGGCGTTTGAAAAAATCGTGCATTATATGAAAGAATGTGGCATAGGATATGGTTCAATTAACCACCCAGTAGACCGTGACCCTGTTTGTGGATATACAGGTATAATTACTGATGTTTGCCCAAAATGCGGAAGAAATGAACATGATAACGTATCTTTTGAGCGTATTAGAAGAATAACAGGTTACCTTGTTGGCACTGTTGATAGATTTAACAATGCAAAAAGAAACGAAGTTGAAAACAGAGTAAGTCATATTAAAATTGATAAAAAGTAATTAATAGTAAACCAAATTAATATTAACGGCAAGGGTTCTACTCTTGCCGTTAATATTAGTAAAAAGTGAATAGAAGAGTTGATAGTGAAGAATGAAGAGTGAATAGTGAAGAATGAAGAGTGAATAGTGAATAGTGAAAAGTGAAGAGTGAATAGTGAAAAGTGAATAGTGAATAGTGAATAGTGAATGTGAAAATCCTTACGGATTTTTTGTTTATAAAGGGCGTTTTTCTTTGGTAACTGTATTTCCTTTAAACTACACATTACAAAAGCACAAAACTTTACGTTATTGTCTTTTAATTACGAATTACGAATTATATATATACGCATTACGAATTATATATACGCATTACAAATTACGAATTAAACAAGTGAGGGTTTATATGAATGATACAATAAGAATAGCTGGAGTTGTCAAAGAATCAATAGTTGATGGCCCTGGTATTAGATATGTAATTTTTACTCAAGGTTGCCCTCATAAATGTGTAGGTTGTCACAATCCGCATACATTTGACAAAGACGGTGGGTACGACAAAAACATAGATGAAATTTTAAAAGAAATAAAAAGTAATCCGTTACTAACAGGTGTTACATTTTCAGGTGGAGAGCCATTTTTACAAGCTCAAAAGCTTACATATCTTGCACAAGAAATACATAAAATGAATTTAAACATCTTAACGTATACAGGTTTTACATTTGAGCAACTTATGGGAAGTCAAAACGATAATTATATAACACTTTTAAAAGCAACAGATATTTTAATAGACGGACGTTTTGAACTTGAGCAAAAAAGCTTAGATTTAAGATTTAGAGGTTCAAAAAATCAAAGAATTATAGATGTAAAAGAAACGTTAAAGAATAATAACATCACAACAATATTAGAATAAAATTAAAACCCTCATACTACATTTATATGTATTGTATGAGGGTTTTTTAATGCGTTATATTCAATTCGTAATGCGTAATGCGTAATTAAAAGACAGAAGCAAATACTTATAAGAATAAACGTCCTTTATAAACAAAAAATCCGTAAGGATTTTCACATTCACTATTCATTATTCACTTTTCACTTTTAATTATTCACTTTTCATTAAAAGTTAGATAGTAATTTCTTTATTTTCTATACGTTTTTTTAAATTTAAGATTTTTTCTTCAATTGTTGTAATTGTTTTTATAAACTCGTCATCGCTTTTACCGCTAGGGTCGTCAAGTCCCCAATCTTCTCTAAATTTACAAGGTAAAAACGGACAATTTACATTGCAACCCATTGTAATAACTACGTCTACTTGTGGAATGTCAGAAAGCAGTTTACTTGTTTGTGTTTCTTCCATATCAATGTTATGCATTTCTTTCATCATTCTAACTGCATCTTGATTAATTTGCGGTTTTGTTTCAGTTCCTGCTGAATAACACTCTAAAACATCGCTACCTAGTTTTTTTCCTAACGCTTCTGCTATTTGACTTCTACATGAATTATGAACGCATACAAATGCAACTTTTACTTTATTCATCTTAAATACCTCTTTGTTTTTTTAGAATTGCAACTACTTCGTCTTTGCTTAAAACTTTACCATATGATACAACTTTATTATCAACAACTAACGCTGGTGTAGTCATAACGCCGTAAGTTGCAATTTGTGTAAAGTCTGTAATATGGTCTACAGTGTCTGCTAATCCAAGTTCAGCAATAGCCATTTTTGTTGACTCTTCAAGCGTTTTGCATTTAGCACAACCAGAACCTAAAACCTTTATATTGCTACCGCTTTTATTTGCTACTTTCGCCTTTTCTACTGCTTGGGCGTCACAATTTCCGCCACAAGAACAACCGCCTTGTTTTTCTTTCTTTTTACCAAATAAACCCATAATAAATATCCTCCTAAAGTTTTACATTATAAATTGTTGAACTATATTAAATAAATAACCTACTATAATTATACCACCAGCACATATTGCTATAAAGGTGAGTAGTAATTTAGTTTTAACAGCTTTTTTAAGCATAATAAGCGACGGTAGACTAAGTGTAGTTACTGCCATCATAAACGATAGAACTGCACCGAGTTGAGCTCCTTTTCCAAGTAGTGCTTCGGCAATTGGAATTGTACCGAAAATGTCAGCATACATTGGAATACCTATAAGAGTTGCTAAAAGCACACCAAATGGATTATCGCTACCTAAAACCATTGCAACCCATTCTTCTGGTATCCAGTTATGGATTAAAGCACCAATACCTACACCAATTAAAATATAAGGTATAACTTTTTTAAAGGTAGAAAGCATTTGCTCTTTAGCATAAATTACCCTGTCTTTTTTAGTTAAGTCTGGCGAGTCAATATCTACACTGCTTGCGTTTCTAATAAAGTCCTCAACATATCTTTCCATTTTGAATTTCTCTATAAGTGTACCACCAATTACAGCAATAATCAAGCCTACCACCATATAAAGGAATGCAATTGTAGCTCCGAATATACTCATAAGTAAAACGAAACTCCCTAAATCAACCATTGGCGATGATATTAAAAACGAAAATGTAACGCCTACTGGAAGTCCCGCACTTGTAAAACCCATAAATAATGGAATTGACGAGCATGAGCAAAACGGAGTTACTGTACCGAGCAGTGCTGCTACAATATTTGCTTTTACGCCTTTAAATTTGCTTAATATTTTTTTACTTCTTTCTGGCGGAAAATAACTTTGAATATATGATATTAAGAAAATTAAGAAACAGAGTAAAACTGTTATCTTAATAACATCATAAATAAAAAATTGAACACTGCCACCTATTTGACTTTCAATATCTAACCCGAAAAATGTTAGAATGTTGCCTACTAGAACATTAAGCCAATTCATGCCTAGTATTTCGTTTTGGAAAAAGCTCCAAATGCTTTGTAGTACTTCCATGGTGTTGCCTCCTTAAATTATATATCAAAAAAAATTGATTTATAGATTTTAAATTTTGGGAAATGGTTTTATTCATTTCCCACGTGTAAATTAATCTTCAATATTTAGTTTTGTGATTTGATGAAGTAATTCTTTAGCGTGGTTAGAACCCTCATGGCTTAAAGAATAAAAAGACCACTTTCCTTCTGGTCTGCATGACACAATACCAGATTCACATAATATTTTCATGTGGTACGAAAGAGAAGACTGTCCTATCTCCATTTTATCCATCAAGGCACAAACACACATTTCACCATTTTTTAAATAGTCTAAAATCATAAGCCTTTTTTC
>CAYJFG010000001.1:7039-30642 GCA_964369305.1 uncultured Eubacteriales bacterium | reverse complement strand
CTTTTTTCATCGCATAACGCTTTAAACACTTTGGCATTTTTTTGATATACGCTCTCCATTTGTATTCCTCACATCAGTTTTTATCGATACTATATTATATGCATATTTTTGACTATTTGTCAATACTTTAAATCAAATTTTTTCGATTTTACGCTTTTTTTACTTTTGAAATAATTCTTATAACCACACTTCTTATTAGTAAAATAAAGAATATACCTCCGCATAACATATAATACCATGGGATACTCTCTGTGTGTTCGTGCATATGCGACGCATGGTTCATAATGTCATAGCCAGTAACGCCTATAATTAACTCAAATATATATCCAAAGATTAAAGCCATTACTATAACACTTCCTATATATAATGCGGTTATTTTTTTACCAAGTGTTTTAAGAATTACTATAAATGAGGCGAAATTTGAAACAGGACCTGTAAATAAAAATACAAATGCAGCCGCTGGTGATAAGCCTTTCATAACTAGCGATAACGCAATTGGTATTGACGACGTTGAGCATATATACATAGGTAAACCTAATATAACCATTAATAACATTGATAAAATACCATTGTTAAGACCTAAACTTACAAAAAAATCTTCAGGAATTAATGTTGTAATAAGTGCTGATATAATTATACCTATTATAAAATGTATTGCGATTTCATTTAGAAAAGAGCCGAACCCATATGTAAATATGTTTATAAATTTCTGTTTAAATGTAGTAGGTTTTTTACTAGAACCGCAACAACTAGTAGTTTCTTCTTTTTCATTTTCGCAACTGCAAGAGGAAACTTCTTTTACTTCGTTATTTGAACTACAGCAACAAGAGGTGATTTCTTCTTTTTCGTTTTCGCAACTGCAAGAGGAAACTTCTTTTACTTCGTTATTTGAGCTACAGCAACAAGAGGTGGTTTCTTCTTTTTCACTTTCGCAACCGCAAGGGGAAACGCCACTATTAATTTTTTCGTTTTTTCCAAAAATGTTTACGGTTATACCGCCTACTATACCTGAAATAAATGCAGCTACAGCTCTAAATCCTGCCATAAACCAACCAAGTATTCCGCCAGTTGCTATAATACTGTCCACTCCAGTTTGAGGTGTTGATATTAAAAACGAAACTACTGCACCGTTTGAACCACCTTGTTTTTTAAGCTCAACGGCAGTTGGAACTACTCCACATGAACAAAGAGGAAGAGGCACGCCTAAAATAGACGCTTTTATAACTGAACCTATACTACTTTTGCCTATTTGACGTGTGATAAAGCTTTTATCCACAAAAGAATGTAGCACTCCTACTATAAGTAAGCCTATCATAATATAAAATGACATATCTAAAAATAAATAAAACAAATTTTCTAAAAATAACATAACTTCCCTCCTATTCGCTTAAATGCTCTTTTGCAAGCATTAATACATTATGTATATGGTCGTCGTCTAAAGAATAAAACGACGTTTTGCCTTGCTTTCTAACTTTTACAACTTTATATTGTCTTAAAATTCTAAGTTGATGAGAAACTGACGATTGACTCATCGAAATGATTTTTGACATATCATGTACGCAAATTTCTTTATTTAACATAGTAAAAAGAATTTTTACACGTGTTGTGTCTGAAAAAATCTTGTAAAAGTCGGCTATGTCGCTACATAATTCTTCTTTTGGCATATTTTCCTTAACTGACATTGCGTGTTTACAATGAAACTCTTTATTTTCCATAATAAAACCCCCTTGGTAATTCGTAATTCATAATTCATAATTCATAATTCGTAATTCGCAATTCGTAATTGAAGATAAAATCTTAAATATAGTTGATAATATATTATAACAAACTTAAAGATTTAAACTTCTTTTTATATTATATTTGTATATGCACATATGATTATTTATTCATATATTATCATAGATTTATGCTTTTGTCAATTTAAAATATTGATTTTTAAAGATTTTTATGTTAAAATTTTAAATACAATATGGAGATGTACCCAAGTGGCTGAAGGGTCTGGCTTCGAACACCAGTAGGTCATTAGCTTGACGCAAGAGTTCAAATCTCTTCATCTCCGCCAAACACGCAAAAACCGCCTATTTACAGGCGGTTTTAATTTTTTCTACACGATTTTTAAACAAATTATTTTTATTTAAATTAAAAGTTATTATAATTTAAAATTTTTTAAGCAAATTCAACAATTATACGTCCAACACTTTGTATGGAGTTTTCATATGAATTTTGGTCAAAATATACGTTTTTATCTTTGAAAACGTCAAATTTAAAATATGTGTCAAATGCTGGTACTGCAAGTAAAACTATATCTTTATCGTATGTATAATCAATATACAATGTATTTTCAATTAGTTTTGCAGTTAGTTTTGGGTTTACATATTCCATTATATCGATAGTATCTTCAATATTAGTAGGATATTTATATTTTAAGCTTAAAGTATCGTTTAAAACTTCAATTTCCTCTCCATATTCAAATATCATTTTAAATTTTGATTCTTCAACATCTGCATTTTCTGTTATAATATTTTCAGATAACACAACATCTATTTTACTGTTTTTCTCTAGGTGTGACACATCAATATTTATTTCGTCAAATTCTACTGCTAATTCTTTAACGCTTGTTTCTGGAAAATTATAGTCGATATTTCCAAACCCAAAATCAATAAACAATACAGACGATAAAGTTATTACAATTAAAACTACTACTAATTTTATCATTTTCGCCTTTACATCTTTTATAAATTTATACTCTTTAGTACTATAGTGAATTGCATAAGCTATAATATTTAAAATTATTAAAATTGCTATACCTCTTATAAAAAATGTTGCTAAGTCGCTTTCTGAATAATAATAAATGAATGCACTACCTATAACTTTGATTGAAAAATCTAAATTTACTATTAAGATTAAAACTCCAAAGCATAAAGCCACTATACCATAAACACCAAATTTTCTTCCAATTCCTAAAATTATATAGAAAAACGCAAATATAATTGAAACATTAACTAAATTTACAAGAAGACCACACATAGCGTAACCTATGTCAAAATCTAAAACCATAATAACATTTTCGTTTATGCTTTCAAAAATCATCATTGCTACATAAGATACTATATAATATATAACATACATAAATATAGCACTGGTCATAACAATTAAGAATAACAAATTGTAGCTTATTAACTTACTCATATTTGTAGTTGGGAAAATTTTGAGGTTTTGATGATATAGATAATAAAAAAACACAATTACAACTGTAGCTATATAAAGAAGAGCCGTAATATTTGTAGTAAATCCCATTGGATTTTCAATATATGGTTCTCCTGTATAAGAATTTGTAAATATTATAGTTGAAATCGTAAAAACTAAAGGATATGCTATACACCACGCTGCAAAAACTTTAATAGCTTTTGGAAAGCCATTTACACTTACTTTCATCAATTTTTTTATATTGTTAATCTCCTGTTTTACCATAGACATTCCAGTTCCCCTCCTTTATCCTCTTTAGTTAAATAAACAAATAAATCTTCTAAATTAACGCTTGAAACTTCTAAATTTAAATTTTTAGCCTCTGTTTTGATTTTTTCGCTTATATTTTCTTGAACTACCGCAAAACTTTTAAGAGGTGTATTTTTAATTTCTAAAACATTTTTATCTTTTGTAAACTCTAATATTTTGCAGTTTTCACCATCAACACGCAAAACACTATTTCTAATCGTATCAATATTGCCTTGTAAAATGTTTTTACCTTTTTCTATTAATAAAACATCTGTTAAAATAGGCTCAAGCTCGCTTATTAAGTGACTAGAAATTATAAATGTTCGTGGATACTCTGCATAATCTCTTAATAAAATTTCGTAAACTGATTTTCTTACTTTTACGTCCATTCCTAACGTTGGTTCGTCAAACATAGTAACATCGCACCTTGTAGATAGTGCCATTATAAAATTAAATGTAGCTTTCATACCTTGTGAAAGCGTTGAAAAACTAACACTCTCTTTAATCTCAAAATATTCAAGTAAGCCGTTTGCAAATTTTTTATCAAATTTTGGGAACATTATATTGAAAATTTCAACTATATTCTTAATTTTACCACTCGGAAAACTAGTCATATTATGACTTGTATAAATCATTCTTTCAAGAACATTTATATTATCTATAGGATTTTTTCCAAAAACTTTAATATCACCAGATGTCGGCTCAAGTCTTCCTGCCATTATTCTCATAAGCGTTGTTTTACCGCTACCGTTACTACCTATTAAACCTAAAAAACTACCCTCATTAATTTTTGTTGTTACACCATTTAATGCCCTTTTTTTATTAAAGTCCTGCACTATATTTTCAAGGGAAATAACTGTGTTATCCATAACTTTACATCTCCTTTTTAATATAATTTATTTATCAAAAATAGTAATTCTTCTTTTGATAAATTTACTTTTTTCGCTTCACTGATTAACTCTACCGCTTTATTTTTAATATCTTGCTCCCGTTTTTCTTTCAATATAACTTCTTTTGCACCAATAGCCACTATCATCGAAAGCCCCCTCTGTTTAACTAATATACCTTTTTGTACTAAAAGATTTATCCCTTTTGCCGCCGTTGCTGGGTTTACGCCGAGTTCTTTTGATATTAAAATTTGAGAGTATGACGGCTCACCCTCAATTAATTTACCCATAATAATATCGTCTTCTATACCTTGTGCAATTTGTTTGTATGCTGGAACTATGCTATCAAAACTAATTTTCATCTATTGTAGCACCTCTTTTCTAAATTCTTTAATTAGCATAGGATTAGTGATTAGTAAGTAGTGAAGGGTGAAGAGTGAATAGTGAATGTGAAAATCCTTGCGGATTTTTAAATTTATAAAGGGCGTTTTTTTCTGCCGACTTGATACTGCTAACTGACATCTTTTTATTTATATAGGGTGTTTTTCTCTAAGCACTTTCAACTTTCAATTCACTACATTACTTATGTAATGTAGTAAGTATATAATATAATTTTAAGTTTGTCAATATATATTTTAAAAAATTTTTAAAAAGACTACATCAAAAATTCTGATGTAGTCTTTTAAAAGAGAGTTCTATATTTAAACGTATAATTTTTTAAACATTATATTTGTAAAAACGCATATGATGATGCACAAACTTTAATCTTGCCATCTTGTATAACTGTACCTAAAAGTGCTTTTGCGTTTTTATATCCTGGTGGTATATCAATAAAAATATCATGAAAACCTGCATTAAATGCACAGAACAAGCCACTGTAAGTATCATGTCTAATATAGGCAATTTGTCTACCTTGTGAATAGTAGTTAATAATTTTACCTGATTTCAAGGCACTACATTTTTTCCTTATAACGCCTAACTCTGTAACAAATTGTAAAAGCTCTTGGTTTTCTTCACCCCATGGGAAACAACCTCTATTGAATGGGTCTTTATAACCCTCCATACCTACTTCATCGCCATAGTAAACGCATGGAACACCTGGTAAAGTGTAAAGCATACCAAAAGCAATTTTCATAAGCTTAATGCCTCTTTGCTTTTGTTGGTCTGACATTTTAGTATTAGCTTGGAACGTTCTATCTCTATCGTTTAAAGGTTCGCCTGCTATCATTGTAATAGCTCTTTCAGTGTCATGTGTGCTTAATAAGTTCATTAAAATATCTAAAACAGGTTTTGGGTAATTTTCTACAATGCACATAATGCGTTCCATCATATCCCTACCATCATAACCTTTTAAAAAGTCAAGTATTGCACCTCTAAATGGGTAGTTCATAACGCTATCTAGCTGATTACCTAGTAAAAACGCACGTCTACCGCCGTAACTTTCTTTTGTAGATGCATCTTCCCAAACTTCACCTAGAACTAAACCATCTTTATTTTCAGCTTTAACAGCATTTCTCAAGCTTTCTAAAAATTGGTCTGGTAATTCGTCTGCAACATCTAAACGCCAACCGCTACTACCATGACGCATCCATTTTCTTATAATACCGTCTTCACCGTTAATATATTTTAAGAACATTGGGTCAGTTTCGTTTACTTCAGGCAATGTATAGAACCCCCACCATGAATGATAATGGTTTGGCCACTCTACAAATTTATACCAACTGTAATATGGAGAATCAGGACTATTATAAGCACCTACGCTATCGTATCTATTTCTACTGTTAAAGTAAATGCTGTCGTTTCCTGTGTGGCTAAATACACCATCGTTTATAACGGTCATACCACGGTTTTTAGCTTCTTTACATAGTGTTTCAAAGTCCTCTTCTGTTCCTAAAATAGGGTCTACTTTACTATAGTCGCCAGTGTCGTACCTATGGTTTGAATACGCTGTGCAAATTGGGTTTAAATAAATACAAGTTACACCTAAGTTTTTTAGATAGTCAAGTTTTTGTGTTATACCCTCAAGGTCACCCATAAAGAAGTCTGAGTTTGTTATCTCACCGTGTCTGTTTGGTTGCCAATGTGGTAACTCACCCCAATTTTCTCTTAAAGTTCTATCTTCTGGTATATTTTCTTTTCTATTTCCACTGTAGAAAAATCTATCAGGGAATATTTGATACATAATACCACCTTGCAACCACTCAGGAGTTACAAAGTCTTTTTTATAGCAAGTTATTTGCCATGAAGCACCTTGAGCCCTTGAAATTTCGCTCTTTTTGTCAGGTCCTGCTGGTACAATATATCTGTTACCCTCATTAGTTTGAAGACAAAAACCGTGCCAATAAAGACCTAATGTATCTGGTGTAAAATCGCACTCCCATACATCATATTCATTTGAGTGAACACCGCACCAGAACATCTGGCAATATGTCCATTCATATTGATTATCATGTTTAATATTAAGTAGTGCTTGTGAGCAACTTAAATATCTAGGTATTAAAATCCTAAAATGTATAGTTGTATCTTCCTCTACCGCTCCCGTTGGGTTTCTGTAAAAGCTCTCACGAGAATAATATGGAGCCATTAGCATAAAAAATCAATCCTCTTTCTAGTAGTTTACATATCTGTAGCTGTTAAATTCCAGATATTTTTTGCATATTCATTTACTGCCCTGTCAGATGCAAATATACCTGCTTTTGCAATATTGACTAAAGACATTTCATTCCATTTTTTAACATCGTTATAAGTTTTTATTAAACGATTTTGTGCGTTTGCATAGTCTGCAAAGTCTGCTAAAACCATGTAATTATCTCTATATAGGAAATGTTCTGTTAAATGTGCAAAACCCATATTTGACAATTCATTTAAAACATTTTTAATAATGTTGTTGTTTTGATAATAAATAGATGCATTATATCCATTTCTATACATATTAGAAACCTCATGTTCGTCCATTCCAAACAAGAACATATTATCGTTTCCAACTGCCTGATTAATCTCAACATTTGCACCGTCAAAAGTTCCTATAGTTAAAGCACCATTTAACATAAATTTCATGTTACCTGTTCCAGAAGCCTCTGTACCTGCAAGCGATATTTGCTCGCTTACTTCTGAGGCTGGTATTAACTTTTCAGCTAAAGTAACTTTATAATCTTCTAGGAATACAACTTTTAATTTATCGTTCATTCTAGGGTCGTTATTTATTTTATTGCCAAGTTGAACTATAAATTGAATGATTTGTTTTGCAAGGAAGTACCCTGGAGCTGCCTTTGCACCGAAAATGTATGTTTTTGGTGTAAATGGAGCATTTGGATTTTCAAGTATCCATTGGTATGTTGCTAAAATATGAAGTGCGTTAAGTGTTTGTCTTTTATATTCATGCAACCTTTTAATTTGCACATCAAAAATAGAATTAGGATTAACTATAATACCGTTATTCTCTTTTATATATTTAGCCATTTCAAGTTTGTTTTCGTATTTAATTTTTTGTAAATTTTCTAAAACTTGACTATCGTTTTTAAATTCAAGAAGTTTTTCAAGGTTTGACGCATCTTTTATATAATCGTCACCAATTAAACTTGTAATGCACTGTGCAAGTTTTGGGTTTGATTGATTTAGCCATCTTCTATGAGCAATACCGTTAGTTACATTTGTAAATTTATGAGGTAAAACTCTATAAAAACTATTAAATACAGTATCTTTTAACAGCTGACTATGAAGTGCCGATACACCATTAACACTAAAGCTTGCTACTACTGCAAGGTTTGCCATGCGAACAACGCCATGTTTAATGATAGTCATTTCGTCTATTTGTTGTTGGTCTATTCCTTTATAGTTTAATTCATCGCAAAAACGCTTGTTAATCTCACATACAATAGTGTAAATTCTAGGCAGTTTTGAACTAAACATTTGTTCATTCCAACACTCTAACGCCTCTTTCATTACTGTATGGTTTGTGTACGCTATAGTTTTTGTTACTATATCCCATGCTTGTTCCCATGAGTAACCGCACTCATCAAGCATAATACGCATAAGTTCTGGAATTGCTAAAACTGGGTGTGTATCATTTAAATGGATAGATACAAACTCATGTAAATTATTTAAAGTATTATATTTTCTTAAATGTCTTTTTATAATATCTTGAATTGTAGCAGATACAAGGAAGTATTGTTGATTAAGTCTTAAACTTTTTCCCTCAACATGGTTATCTTCAGGATATAATACTTTTGTAATGCTTTCAGCCATTGCTTTTTCTTCAACTGCACGTAAAAATTCGCCTTCATTAAATGTTGGCATATCAAATGCATTACTTTGGCACGCCCAAAGTCTTAACCTTGCACAGCCGTTACCGTCTTTTGCTGGTACATACATATCGTAAGGAACGGCTTTTACAGTTGTTGCATCTTTTAAAGCAACAATATGATATCCATTTACCCACTGTTCATCTACATATCCGTTAAAGCTTACATCAATTGCACTTTCTTTTCTAGGTTGTAGCCAAACTTCGCCACCTGGTAGCCATAAGTCTGGTTTTTCTACTTGCCAACCGTCAATTATTTTTTGAGAGAATATACCAAACTCGTATCTTAATGAATAACCCATACCGTTATATTGGTTATTAGCAAGACCATCTAAATAACACGCTGCAAGTCTTCCAAGACCACCGTTACCAAGTCCAGCATCTGGTTCTTGATCAAAAATATTTTCAATATCTACACCAAAACAAGATAACGCTCCGTTAATAACTTGAGTTAGGTTTAAATTATATAAATTATTTTTAAGCGAACGTCCCATAAGAAACTCCATGCTTAAATAATATATTGTTTTTTTATTTTGTGCTTTACTTTTCGTTACAAAGTCAGAGTAAGTTTCTTTTAGAATTTCTTGAACTATTAAAGAAATTGCTTTGTAGTACTGCTCGTCGCTCGCCTCCTGAGGGATAACCCCAAAATTATGCGAAAGCTTCTGCTCTATTAATTTACAAGTGCTTTCAACGTTTATAAGCTCGTTATTATACATATTTAGTTCCTCCTTTAAATTTGTACTGTATTTATTATACCTTAAATATAATTAAAATTCAATCGTTAAAAAAATATTAAGAAATATATTACAATAACAGAGCAAATTTCTACAAAATTATATCATATATACCAAAAAAACAAAATATTATAATTGAAAATTAAAATTTACTCTTTAAATATCGAGCAAAATGTATTATAATGTAGATAACGATTGAAAAAGGGTGGAAATTATGAACGAAAAAAACAGGGTTAAAATTAAAATTTGCGATAGAAATTTTATACTTAAGTCGGACGAGTCCCACGAATATATGTTAAGGATAAGCAAGCTTGTAAACAACCGTGTTAGCGAGGCTGTTAATCTTCTTAGCAATGTTTCGGTTGAAATGGCAAGCATTTTAACTGCTCTTAACTTTTGCGACGAACTAGAAAAAGAAAAAATGGTTAATATGAAAATCGCAAAACAATATAAATCTTTATTAGATGAACTAGAAGAGTGCAAAAAAGAAAATAAAGAATTGATTAGCAACAACAATCAATCTAAAGAAGTTATAAGGCTCGAAGAAGAGAAAAAAGCTTTACACGAAAGAATAGAATTTTTAAAAAATAAAGTAGACTTTTACGAAAGTCAACCAGTGCTTACTCAAAGTCCACAAAAAGAAGCTATACAAGCTCCTTTAAACGTTACTAAAAACGTTGTAAGTAAAAAAGCTGAACGTAAAGCAAATGCTCGTTTAACTGCAAATTATACAGATTTTGAAAGCAAAACAAAAGAGCAAAAAAAGAAAAATAAAAATTAAAGGAGCATTAAGCGATATGGGAAAAACACCAGAAATACTTGCTCCATGCTCCACCTTTGAAAGTGTAAAAGCTGCTGTAAGTGGCGGTGCAAACGCTATATACGTAGGTAGTAAATCATATAGTGCTAGAGCAAACGCTAAAAATTTTGAAGACCACGAACTTTTAGAGGTTGTAAACTTTTGCCATAGCCATTTTGTAAAAGTATATTTAGCTTTAAACACGCTAATAAAAGATAATGAAATTGCCCATGTTTTGCATACTGTTAAAATGGCTTGCGATATTTGCATCGACGCTTTAATAGTTCAAGACATGGGTCTTGCTACTTTAATAAAAAAGTCTTGCCCACAAATGAAGTTGCACGCCTCTACCCAATTGTCTGTAAACTCTATAAGTGGTGTTAATCTATTAAAAGAACTAGGTTTTAGTAGAGTAGTTTTAGCTCGTGAGCTTACTTACGATGAAATTAAAAATATAGTTAATTCTACCGATATGGAAATTGAAGTTTTTGTACATGGTGCATTATGTATGAGTGTATCTGGTCAATGTTATTTAAGTTCCATAATTGGTACACGAAGTGGCAATAGAGGACGTTGCGCACAACCTTGTAGGCTTGAATTTTCTGCAAATAATAAAAAAGGAAATCATCATTTAAGTTTAAAAGATTTATCGCTTATACCTCATAGCAAAAAGCTTTTAGAACTGGGTGTACACACTTTAAAAATTGAAGGTAGAATGAAAAGACCTGAATACGTTTATCAAGCTTGCGATAATTTAAGATATGCATTAGATAACTTAAATGTTCATAAAGAAAAATATCAAAAACTTGAAAACATATTTTCAAGAGAAGGTTTTACCGATGGATATTTTACAAATAATATAGGAAAAAATATGTTTGGTAGCAGAAAAAAAGAAGATGTAATATCTGCCACCACTTCCCTACTTGCTCAAACGCAAAAGGAATATCAAAAAGAGGTAAAAGTTTCTACTATTGACTTTTACTTAACTGTTAAACATGGCGAAAACGTAACGCTACTATTAAAAGACATAATCGGATATGAAATTTTAGCAGAAGATATACCACCTCAAAAAGCTTTAAACGTACCTATAAGCTATGAAAAATGCGAAACTTCACTTAGAAAGACAGGCAACACACCATATACTGTAAGAGATGTCTATATAACTCTTGATAGCGATGTAAACATTCCAATTTCAACTTTAAACAATTTAAGAAGAAGTTGCCTTGAAAACTTAACTCTAAAAATTTTAGATAGAGAAAAAAACAATTTCAATCTACCTGATATAAAAATTTTGCCACCTAAAGTAAAAAACACACAAACATTACGAGCAATTTTTACAGATACAGATATTCCTTTGCAGTATAACGAATGTGAAATTGTATTTATTCCGCTTTTTTCAAACGATGATGAAATTAAACGCCTTTTAAGTCAAGGTTTTACTCTGGGCGTAGTTATTCCGTCATGCACCTTTGGAAATGACAAAAAAATAGAAAACAGGCTAAATAAAATAAAAGAGTTAAATATTAATCACGTTTATGTAAATAATATAGGTGCTATTTATATATCTAAAAAATTAGAAATGAAAATCCACGGCGGTTACGGATTAAATATATTAAATTCGTGGAGCGTTAAAGCCTTTAAAGATATAGGACTTACTGATTTTATTTCATCTTTTGAACTTATGGCAACGCACATAAATCAAATGTCAAACGATATAAAAAAAGGTGCATATATTTATGGTAGATTACCACTTATGACTTTTAGAAACTGCCCTATGAAAAATGTACATTTTTCTTGTAGTGAATGTAGGAAAAACGGTCACCAAACATTAACAGACAGATTAAATAAACAGTTTCCTATTATATGTGATGGGTTTTGTTCATATCTTCTAAACTGCAATATCCTCAATGTTTTCGACAAAATGCGAGATTTTTCACGCTGTGATTTCTTAGTTTTAAACATCAATGTTGAAAACTATGTTGAAAAGGTTGATATCTTTAACGCTTTTAAGTCAGGATTTACCATGAATAACACCGAAAACACAAAGGGTTTGTACTACCGAGCGATAAAATGATATTGTTAATAATTATATGTTGATAAGTATATTAGTAATGTTAATATACAGATGAAAGGAAAAATTTATGAATATAAAAGTAAAAAAATTAAATCAACTTGCAAAAATCCCCACAAAAGCAACTAAAGGCAGTGCAGGCTTTGATTTATATGCGTGCCTTGAAAATGAAATTATACTAAAACCACAAAAACTTGTAATAATACCTACAGGCATTAGCATACAACTAGAGAGCGAAGAGTTTGTCGCTTTAATTTATGGCAGAAGCGGACTAGGAATAAAACACGGTATAACACTTTCAAACTCTGTTGGTGTGATTGACAGCGACTACAGAGGCGAAATATGTGTAGGACTTTGCAACATAAGTGACAAGGAATATACAATAAATCCAAACGATAGGATCGCACAAATGGTTATTCAAAAAGTAGAAAATGTGGCAATTGAAGTTGTAGAAAATTTAGACAACACACAAAGAGGAACAGGTGGTTTTGGTTCTAGCGGTAAATAATTGTTAAAAACGCCTAAAATTACAATGATATTAACGTAAAATTCGACGAAAACAATATAATATGGTTATTTTCAACATTATTAAACATGAAATTTTGTTAATATTTTGCCTCAAATATCTTTGACGAATTGCCTAAAATGTGATATCATTATATATACAAGGAACTATAAGTTATTTATAACATAGAGAAAGGATATAATATGGATAAAGTTTTAGTTGTTACATCAGGAAAAGGTGGGACAGGTAAATCAACGCTTGCAACAAGTATTGGTATAGCATTTGCTAAAATGGATAAAAAAGTTTTGCTAATCGATTGCGACTGCGGTATGCGTGGTCTTGACATTATGCTAGGTGTTAGTAAAAACCTTGTCTTTGATATATCCGACGCTGTAAGCGGTAATTGCAAAACACAACATATTATTTATCCTTGCCCATATATTGAAAATCTTTATTTAATCCCCGCACCACAAAGTGTGGAAGATGAAATTAGCGGTGGTATATTAAAAAAGTTTATCAAGAACATTGAAAGTGATTATGATTATATTATAATCGACTCTCCAGCTGGAATTGGCAAAAACTTTGAAGTAGCCGTTATCCCTGCCGACCTTTGTTTAGTAATTGTAAACGCTGAACCTACAAGTGTTAGGGGCTGTGAGTACGTTAAAAAAAGGCTTGAGGATTTAAACAAGAAAAACATTAGAATGGTTATTAATAAATTTTCAAAAAGGGAATTTAAGCGGTCTGGAGCTTATTATGATTTAGACGAAGTTATAGACAAAGTCGGCTTACAACTTTTAGGAGTTGTAGAAGAAAACAAAGCTGTAGTTTCAGCTATTCAAAAAGGCGTTGCTTATAATAAAGAGTGCAAAGCTTTAAAGGAAATAGAAAATATAGCAAAAAGAATAAACGGAGAAAATGTTCCGCTTATTATAAATTGAAATGAATATTAAAATTAAACGGAGGTATTAAGTTATGAATATAGCAATTATCGCACATGACGAAAAGAAAGAATTAATGGTACAATTTTGTATAGCATATTGTGGTATTTTAAGTCGCCATAATCTTGTGGCTACTGCTACAACAGGTAGAATGGTTGCAGACGCTACTGGTCTTAATGTTATGAAATTTTTAAGCGGTTCTCAAGGTGGAGATGAACAAATCGCCTCAAGAATTTCATGCGATGAAATTGATATGCTTTTATTCTTCCGTGACCCTATGGGCGGAAAAGCTCAAGGTGTTAATGATATTAACTTACTTCGCCTTTGTGATATGCATAATATACCAGTGGCTACAAATATCGCTACATCTGAAGTTTTAATCCACGGACTAGATCGAGGAGATTTAGACTGGCGTAATATTATGAAATCTTAATCTAAATATCTAAAAACCAACCTTTAAAGGTTGGTTTTTTTATTTTGTGAATCATATGGTGAATAGAGAAGAGTGAATAGCGAAGAGTGAAGAGTGAAAAGTGAAAAGTGAAGAGTGAATGTTAAAATCCATACGGATTTTTTATTTGTAAAGGGCTTTTTTCTATGGTGTTTGGCAACTTGTATATTGTATCTGTTTTTCTCTTTTTATTAAAAATTGCAAATAAAAAAAGCACAGAACTTTACGTTATTGTCTTTTAATTACGAATTATTTAATTGTCTTTTAATTACGAATTACGCATTACGAATTACGCATTAATTAAGCCCTTACGGATTTTTTGTTTATAAAGGGCGTTTATTCTTATAGTATCTGCTTCAGTCTTTTAATTACGAATTAATTATGCATTACGAATTATCTATCCGTCTTTTAATTACGAATTACGAATTGAAAAAAACGAATTATTTAATTGTCTTTTAATTACGCAAAAAACAAGAACAACGATACAGTATATACCATATCGTTGCTCTTGCAAATTATTAAAAAAACTAAGGAGAAGTCGTTATCAAATTAAGCCGCTATAATTTGTGCAAGTATTTTTTGCAAGTGTAAAACGTCTGAAATATCAACAGTTTCATCTACATTTACATTAGCCGATATAAATTGGCTTTCGTTTAATGTAGCTGATTGTGAGAGGTATCTCAAAATGTATAATACATCTTGTGCCGATAAGTCGCCGTCGTCGTTTACATCACCTTTTATAGCTGTTTCGTCTTGTAAACTTTCTATAATATTAGTCTTTACAACTGTACCGTCCACGCTAGGTGCAGTTGTTTTTTCATAATAAATACTACCGTTAATTAAAGCTAATCCATAAATTAATTCACTTCCTAAGTCACTAGGAGAAAATACTATTTTGTTATCGCTACCGTCTACATTCATAGAATAAATATCTGTTGAAGTATTGTAATAAATTCTACCTTTATACATTACTAATCTTGCATAATTACCAGAATGGAAAGTCGTCTCTCCTGGTGCTGTACGCCATGCATCTGTAGTATATGGAATTTGTGTAGTTTCACCAGTGCTTAAGTCGCTTTTTATAAGTATTTTATTATTAGTAAAATAATAGTGATATCCATCTTTAGGAGCTATATTACTTCTAATATGTATCCAATAATAATTATCGTATGTAGTGTCGTCTGCCACTTGCTGTGTTACAAATCCTTTATGGGTTTGTGAGATTTTACTTTCACTTACTAAAAAGTATGAATGTGAAGTTTTTCCTAATGTATCAATTAAAGGGTCGTTCCATGTTACGTCCGTGTGGTACCATTGCCCATCAATCTCAACTAAGTTCCATACGTGGTTCATAGGGTCGCTATCAACATATGTAGAGTTAATCCCTACTAAATCAAGCAAGAAAGTATACGCTAAAGTATATCCTTGACAAACTGCTGAATTATGGGCAAAAACACCTAGCATTGTATGTGATGCACGGTTTGTTACACCAGTATTTACACTTTCTATATCATACTCTGTATTCAGAACAATATAATCGTTAGCGTAAAGTGCTTTTTCAACATCATTTTCTAGTGTAGTTGCAACTTCCAAAAAGTCTGTAGCAAACTTAGAAAGTTCGTCTTGATACTGTAAAGCTTCCTCTTCTGTTAAAATGTAGCTATCTCCAAACATTAGAGAAACAATTGTATTAGTTTGTGGCCAATAGCTATATTTTATAGCTGTGAAAACATAAAATAAGTGTGGGTTTGAATATACAATATCTACATATAACGCTAGAACATCACTTACACTAATATTAAATTCTGATATATCAACATCAGCTTCAAAGTTCTCTAAAGCTTCTACAATCTTTGCCGATGCATCTATTGCATTTTGCGTCCTTGGAACATTTTGAGTGCTAACGTGCATTGTGTTTAAATCAAAATAGCCAACTTCAAGCTGATTAGTAGTTGCTGCAAATGAAGAAATACTACTTCCTGACACTACTAGCATCAAACATAATATAATTGATAATAATTTAATTTTTTTCATAATAAATCAATCCTTTCACTACCAAATAAACAACAATAAAGCTATGACCTTTCATCATAGCTTTATTGTAACATATTAAATTTGAAAATAATTTCTTTTGTGCAAAAAAGAAATTATATTTTATAGTTTTTTAAAATTATTATCGATTTTGTAAAATTATATTTCGTTTAAAGAGATAATCGCCACATAATCGTCAGTATCATAAACCCAGCATAACGACTTATCAATTATATTTACATCTACAGTAACGGCAGTCGTTCCTACAATCTCTCCAATATTATCTAAATCTATAACTACGTCTAAATCGTCTGCTACTAAATCTTCTAGTATTGTGCTATGCCCCATTACATGGATTACAAGCGAAGAAGTTGTTACATTTGCCGAAAATCCTTGTTTAAGGTTTTTTATCCGAAAATCAGTTACTGTTATATCTTTTGAAGTATACGAAGATAAATTTAATGTTACTTTAATTGTATTAGCGTTACTAATATTTATGCACGAAGATGGTAGCTCAACTTGCAATTCAATTATATTGGAATTTGGCGAAATATCGTTAAAATCAATAGTAGGCAACGTTATTTTGCTCATTGTAGATATAACCTCTTGCGGACCTGCTATAGTTATTTGCTCATGCGATAATGTTGCAAATTCATCAATATTTATACCTTTTGGAATATTTATAAAATCAACTTCCACTGGCAATTCCTTTTTAGGTAAAACTGGGATAGTTACATTTATAATGTTATTTTCAACATTTGTGGTTAATAATTCGCTTTTTATTTCAACGCCTGTTTCATCATATAATTTAATAGCAAAATCCATAGATGTGGTATCGTTTAAATTTCCAGAAAATTCACCCTCAATAGCAACCTTTGCTACATTATTAACCTCAGATTGTGGACCTGAAATAACTATTTCATCTACCGAGTAGTACGGCTTACCTGCATAATATGTCTGGTCAACTTTATAATTGTACGTAATATTATCAGTTAAGCTTATCTCTTTATCACGTAGTCTATCAACAACTATGCTTACAGTTAATGGGTCTACAGATAAAATCTCATAATCTGATTTTGAGCTATTTTGTTTTGCCGACAATTCAAGAATATAAGTATTTGGAACTGTAATTGTGTTTGATGCTTGAGATGCAACAACTTGAATATCTTCTTTTACAATATTAGCTACTGTAAGCCTATTGCCTGAAACCATTACAGACGCTAAAGTGTCACCACCACTAAATATAGTAAGTCCATCGTCTTTAGCCTCTTGGCTCAACTCTATATTAATGGGAATATCATGTATTGTAGACGTTAATTGCTCTGCCGACCCTTGCGAAAAAAACAACCAAAGCACACATGAGGTTATAAAGGAAAAAAGCAATAAAAATTTATTATTTTTAAAAAGTTTATTTATCGAAAATTTATTTTTTTTCTTATTCATTGTTATTCCTCCTTTTTTTAGATGAAAAAATAGGAATTAACTCTGTTAAATCTGTTTTATCTTGTGGCAAAAGTAAGTTTTCTAACCTTTGTTGCAAGGTGTTTCTATCGTAATCTCTTGTTAGTCTTCCTTTATATGCAAGCGATATTGACCCTGTTTCTTCAGAAACTACAACTACAACAGCGTCTGACTCTTCGCTCATACCAAGTGCTGCTCTATGGCGTGTACCTAAATTGACATCTACATCTTCATTTCTAGTAAGTGGCAATATACAACCTGCTGCCTTAATTTTTGAGCCTTGTATAATCACTGCACCGTCATGCAAAGGCGACTTGTTGAAAAATAAATTACCTATTATCGATACAGAAGAATCAGCATTTAAAATAGTACCTGTTTCTGCAATATCTCCAAGTTTTGAGGTGCGTTCAAAAACAATTAAAGCACCTGTTCTTGAGCGTTGAAAGATAACGCAAGAGTCACAAACGTGAGAGATAGTTTTTTTGATAACTGCAATATCGTTTATATCTTCACGATGTTGTGTTGGGAAAACAAAACTTTTAGATATTTTGCTACGTCCTATTTGCTCAAGTGCCTTTCTAATCTCTGGTTGAAATATTATAAATATAATAATAACACCATATTGAAAGAAATTGTCAAGCAACTGTGTTAGCATCATAAGCTCGAAAGTGTGTGAAAAAAAGTATATTACAATTAAAATTAAGACGCCTTTAAGCAGTTGTTCGGCCCTTGTTTCTTTTACAAGTTTTAAAGCACCATAAACAACTGCTGTTATACATATTATATCTATTATATCTTTTACTTGAAATGTTCCAATTATTGCAAAAATAGATGCAAACCATTCAAAAATACTTGTCATTAATAACGAACTCCTAAAAACTCGGATTATAAATATATAATAACATAAATTTATAGATAATTAAATACCTTTTCTATAACTTTTTAATTAAATTGAGATTGATGTTTTGCAAAAAAATCTACACGAGGCTCTAAGAATTTTAATTTATGATTTTCACCACAAAAATCTGTTAGCGGTTTAAATATATTATCCCAATTCCAAACTGTTTTTTCTAAATTCAAATATTCTCTTAACATCTCGCAACCAGTAGGAGCTATTGAATGAAGCAACACCATACCTACTTTTACACCGTAAAAACAGTCGATAAGTGTTTGTTTTCTAAGTTCGTCGTCGCCGTCTTTTTCGGCTTGTCTTGTATTTGCCGACCATATTTTATTCATAAAACGTATATAATCATCAAGCACATATGTTAAGCGGTGAAAATCATGTTTATACATATGACGCTCAAATTCTAAAGCTTTCTTTTCGCTTTCTTCTAATACATTTTTGCTAACTTCACCTACTGGTAAAACGCCGTCGTAGTAAGTTTGGCAAGTGTAAAAACAAGATCTTGCAAGGCGATTAAATACATTTGTTAATAAGTTGCCCTCTTTAAGTACTGGGTCTTTTGATTCTCTTTGATCTTCTGGTAAATATACATTTGGTTGAAAGCTTGCGTTTTTATTTGTAAGCCCTAAACTTAAAAAGTGTATACGCAACTGCTCTGGTGTATAATGGTCTAAAAGTTCTTTTGCAAGTGGCGGTTTTATATCACCAGAAGAAGACGCTTTTTTATCCATAAATAATATGTGTTTATTAGCAATTATATGTGGTAAATTAACATTTTCCCATTTATAAGCATTTTCATGATTATTTGCATAGTATGATAAGAACAAACCCATTTCAGCTATTGCATAAAAATAAATGTTGTCTTCTCCTATAAATTGATACACCTTTGAGTTTTCATCTTTCCACCAATTTTCCCATTCGTCGCTACTTGCACCTATAGATTTTAAGTAAGACCTTAAAAAAGATACTGGTGCCCATAAAGATTCTGGCCAAACCCAGAATGTTAAATCTTCTAAGTTTTCAACTTCAGGTAGAGGAACACCCCATGTGCAGTTGCCTGACAGTCTAAAAGGTACTATCGTTTTTCCTGTTCTAAAACGAAGATTTAGAGCCGTTAGTATTTCACGAGCCTTATCTCTATCGTTTAAACTTTTAAACACAAAAGTGTATGATGGTTTTTTCTCTTCGTCTATAAGCTCGTGGCTTGGGAATTTTTTTATAAGTTCGTCTAAATCTTCAATTTGAGCTTTTTGAACGTATATAATAGGTTTCTTTAAAAATTCACTTACAGCTTTTACAATATATTTTCTAACGTGGTTATCTTTCTTTTGTTTTTCTGTTATTTCGTTCATAATATCTATATATTCATCAAGCTTAAAATACCAGTTTGTAACATCTTTAAGTATAGGTGTGTTACCTGTGATGCTAGACTTTGGGTCGATAAGTTCGCTTGGTGCATATTGATGACCTAAAGAACATTCATCTGCATAAGCTTTGTCAGAAGTGCAACCGTCAAAAGGGCATTTACCATGTACTTGTCTGCCATTTAGAAAAACGCCTAATTGCTCGTCAAAAAATTGAGGTGTTGTATCTTTTATAAGTGTATCGTTATTATAAAGTTTTAAAAATAATTCTTTTGAAACTTCGTTGTGCATTTCTCCAGCATCGCCTAGTGCTGACGCTGCAAAAAGATTTAAGCTTACCTCATAATCCTTTAAAGTTTTAGCTTGCTTTTCGTGATTTTCTCTTATATAATCCTCAATAGTTCCGCTAAAACCTTCTTCAACATTTTTGCGGTATCCCTCTAAAGCTGGAGAGCCGTAACAGTCTGTGCCTGATACAAAAATAACATTTTCTTCGCCTATTCTGTCACGCAAAAAACGTGCTAAAGTATCAGCGTGTACAAAAACACCGCCAATATGACCAAAATGTAATTCTTTATTTCCATATGGCATACCAGCCGTTATTATTGCTTTTTTAGGAAAAGAGGGTCTTTTTGGTTTAAAATCTTTCATATAAAGTAACTCCTTAAATATTAAAATAATAACCTTAAAAATATTGCATTTTAAAAAGTTGTATGTTATAATGTTGTAAACTATATTATATATGTATATAGTTTAGCCTATCCATAAGATGTATAATATCATATTTTTTGGTATTTGTAAATTTTTTTATCAAATTTAATTTGTAAATTTGAATATTTTTTAAATTAAATGCAAAAAAATAAAAAACTACTTTACAAATTGAAAAAAAAGTGTTAGAATATGAACATCTTAAAATCAATAATAAAAAAAGAGAGAGGGATTTCCAATGAAAAAAGTAGTAGTTTCATTATTAGCAATCATCGTTTTAGTTTCTTTATCAGTTGTTCCAACATTTGCAGCTGAAAGCCCAGCTACAGATCCAGTAGCAAAAGTTACAATCGTAACTCACGAAGGCGTATCAGTTACAGCTGATCCTGCAATGTCAGAAGTAGCAGTTGGCGAAACAGTTACATTCACAACTAATGTAGAAGACGGCTTTGAATTTGTTCAATGGATTATCGAAGGCAACTATGAATTAGTTTCTGGTGACCTATCAGCTTCAGGTCCTATCACAATTACAGTAAACGGTGACGTAAATGTAGACGTTGAAGTAACAGGCGAAACACAACCTACAGCTCCAACAGGCGACACACACACATCTCCAACAGCACCTCAAACAGGTACAACTGAAGATGTTACAGCAACTATCATCATGAGCGTTGCAGTAGTAGCTTTATTAGGCGCAGGTTTTATAATCGTTGCTAAAAAACGTGCATAATTAATTGCACTGACTAAACGAATTAGCATTTCCGTTTTAATTGTAACGGAAATGCTTTTTTATATAGAAAATTTATTAAAAAATTAGGGATTGATTATGGAAAATAAAAAGAAAAAAATATTAATAATTTTAGGAATATTTATAACTGTAGCAGTTGTTGTACTAGGTGTAATTCTTTATAACGCTTTCTTTAACAAAGGCACAGACTATGACGAGTTCCAAAAAACAGACCCACCAACACAAGCTACACAAGAACCTACAGACGAAACACAAGGTACACAAGCACCAACTGAGCCTCCAACAGCTGCAAACCCTATTGACTTTGAGTCACTTCACGAAATTAACGAAGACGCATACGCATGGATAACTATACCAAATACAGATATTGATTATCCAATACTTCAAAGTTATTCAGAAGACGACTTCTTTTATCTTGATAGAAATATTTACAAGCAATACGAGTTTGCAGGTTCAATTTTCACCGAAAAACTAAACACAAGAGATTTTGACGACCCTAACACCGTTGTGTATGGTCATAATATGTTAAACGGCACAATGTTCCAAGATTTACACAATTTTAGACAAGACGCTTTTTTCGAGGAAAACGAGTATATTTACGTTTACACACCTGACAGAAAATTAACATATCATATCTTTTCGGCATATGTTTATGATAATAGGCATATTTTAAATTCTTTCGACTTTACAAACGAAGAAGTTGTAGCACAATATTTTGAGGATTGCCTAAATCCTAGAAGTTACGACCAAAACGTAAGAGAAGGCATTGAGCTTACAACAGACGATAAGATTATAACTTTAAGTACTTGTATAGGTGACGAAAATTACAGATTACTAGTTCAAGGGGTGTTGATAAAAGATGAGCCAACAGAATAATCAGGACACAACTGTAGAAGTTGTAGAAGAAAACAGTAAAAAACCAAAGAGAAAGATGAAGACGTGGAAAAAAGTTTTACTAATTATAACAAGCGTGCTTTTATCCATAGTTATACTTCTCGGTGCAACATATGTGATTTTAAATGAAATTGGCAGGAGCGAAATGCTTTATAATGGTGGGCTAAATATTGTTTTACCTCCAAACATTGAAGACGATGTTACGACGCAAGACGACGGAAGAACGCTAGAGTATAACGGCGAAAAATATCTTTATAATGAAAATGTAACTAACATCTTAGTTATGGGAATTGACAAAGATAATTTAGAGCTTGACAATGACGTTGTAGGAACAGCTGGTCAATCAGATGCTAATTACTTAATTTCAATTGATACTGTAACTGGCGAAAATAATATTATACCTATTTCAAGAGATACATTAGCAGAGATAAACGTATATTCTACTAGTGGCAGTTACATTGGAATTAGAGAAGACCAACTATGTATTGCGTATTCTTATGGTGATGGCAAGCAAAAAAGTTGCGAAAACACTTTAAGTTCCGTTACAAGACTTTTTTACGGTTTACCAATTAACTCATATTTTGCATTTGAATTAGACGCAATTTCTGTTTTAAACGATTTAGTAGGAGGAGTTACCCTTACTATGATAGATGATTTTACTACCGGTGGAACAACTTATTATAAAGGGCAAACAGTTACTCTTACTGGCGACGAAGCTTACGCTTATTTGAAAACACGTGACATATCACAGCTCGACTCAAACATAGATAGAATGGGTAGACAAATGAATTACTTGCAAAGTTTTACAAACCAAGCTATTGAAAAAACTAATCAAGATATAACATTCCCTTTAACTCTTTATAACGAGGCAGACGACTATATGCACACAAATTTTTCAGCAAGTAAAGTAACTTTTCTAGCCTCAACTATTATTTCTTCTGGTAATACGCAGTTGAATTTTAACACAATAGAAGGCGAGTTGTCATCTGATGATGAAGGTTACGCTATATTTATTCCAGACGAAGAAGCGTTATTTGAATTAATGCTTGATTTATTCTACACAAAACAATAAAACTAAAATGAGTTCATGCAAATTAAAACGCATGAACTCATTATTTTTGTAGAGTGACGATATAATTTTTAATTATAGATTTAAAATTAAAAATATATAATAGTTGTTTAATTTTTCGTCTATAATATATTATATGAGTAACTTCTTTTTTCGTGTGATAATCTATATAATTTTAAAAAAAATTGACAATATTAATATATATTTACATATAAAACAATCTTATTTGCATAAA
>CAYJFG010000001.1:0-7029 GCA_964369305.1 uncultured Eubacteriales bacterium | reverse complement strand
TAGGGATATATTTTAACTTTTATTTATATTCTTAACGTATTTATATTAAAAAGGAGTGTTTATTATGAAAAAATTTAAAACAATGCTTGCTTTATTATGTGCAGTAACTATTATTTTAAGTAGCACAGTTACAAGCTTTGCAATTACAACCACAACCACAATTACAAAAACAGATGTAACTAGTAAAAATCACGAATTTTTAGAAACTTCTTCAGCTCATGAGGCTGTCGACAAAATCTCACAGGCGGTATTAAATTACGAAACTTCTGTTGATATTTCAGAATTTAGCATTGATGCAAACGATTTTCTTTATATTTTTGAAGAGGTTTTGTATTCTAACCCTAAATTTTTCTATCTAAATAAAGCAGCAAGCTACTCTTATAATCAAGCTACTAATAAAGTAGTGGAAGTTATGCTTGATTATTTTATTGATAGAGAAGAAACTCAGGCTATACAATCTGAAATAGATAAAGTAGCAAACGAATTTTTAAGCGTTGCAAACACATTAAACAGTGATTTAGACAAGGCGTTATATGCAAATGAATTTATCGTATTAAACACAATTTACGATGTTGGTGCATATAATAATACTGCTGTAGACAATTCATACACAATGGTTGGTGCTTTGCTTGACGGCTTAGCAGTTTGCCAAGGTTATATGCTTGCATACAATTATCTTTTAAATTTAGTAGGAATTGAAACAGATTACGCAAGTAGTAATACGCTAAATCACACATGGAACATGGTTAAAATTGATAATAAGTGGTACTACGTTGATGTAACATGGAACGACCCAGTACCCGATAAATTAGGGCGTGTTTCTCATAAATTTTTTATGATGAGCGAAGACAAATTAGCTCAATCACACGATGGTCATATTCCAAGACAAACTGCAAACGATACAACATACGATAATTATTACTGGACAGATGTTGACAGTGCTATTCTACCTCATGACCAAAACCTTTATTACTTTACTACTGATAAAAAACTTATTAAAAAAGACATTAACGGAAACACTCAAGAAATTCCATACACAAAAGATATTTGGAAAGTAAGTGGAAGTTCCTCGTCGTATTACCCTGGCAACTTTGCAAGAATTGCTATTGACGGCGATAAAATTTACTACAACACTTCAACCGCTATTTATTCAATGAATGTAGATGGCTCAGATAACAAGGTAATATATACACCTAATGATTTAGGCAATAACTATATATACGGACTTGCTATAACTGATGGTTTTTTATATTACGAAAAAACCACAACTCCTGTAGCAGAAGGCGTTATAGTTAAAACTGAATTACTAAAACCAGAAGATCCTATTATGATAGGTGATGTAGACGGCAACGGAATTGTAGGCACACAAGACGTTCTTATCTTACAAAAATATATTGCCAATTTACTATTATTAACAGATAAGCAATTTAAAGCTGGCGACACAAACAGCGACGGCATAATAACAACAAAAGACCTTATGACTATACAAAGAATTATTGCAAATATAGTAGTTATGTAATGGTTTTACTCTAAAGTCAAATGGATTAAACTGTTTTAGTTTCACACAGGTTAAAGACCTATAAAATATTTATTTTTAGATATTTTGTAGGTCTTTTTTCATTTTAAAAGCTTGTAAAAAATCACAATATTTTTTAGTTGAATCTCTTTATTTTATATGATATATTTATATTAATACTTATATATATCTAACTTTACTTTATATAAGTAGTAGTATTAAAGATTTAAAAAGGGTGATTATACGTGCAAGTTATGGCTGTAATTTTGTTTATTTTATCAAGTATTAATTTAATTATTAGCATTTCGCAATTTAGACAAAGAGGTTACCTTATTAATAATTTTTATATTCACGCAACTAAATATGAGCGTATTTCTATGACTAAAAAAATTAAAAAACCATACTATTTACAAAGTGCAGTTTGCTTTTTGCTACTGTCTTTAATTTTTATGGTGATAGGCTTTGAGCTAATTTTTATTACAAGTTGGCTTATGTATGTTTCTTATTTTTTTATTGTGGGCTTAATCGTTTTTGCTGTTTTATCATCGATATATATTAATAAACATTATAGAATATAAAAAGACAAAACTTTAACTTAATATCAAAAATTTATAGTATCAATCTTTTAATGTATAAAAAATGAATATTATGATTATTAATTCATAACTAACAGTTAAAAGCATTGAATTATATGTAGAAATATGTTACAATTTATATGCATATACAAGCGTATCAATTTTGTTTTTTTAAGCTTTGAATTTTTCTTGTAAAAAATTGTCACTTGTATTTAAAATTTATGTTTTACCCAAATTTTTCCTAGGTGGATTGCTATTATGAACAAAAACAACAAGAGAAAAATCGTCATTGTTGATGATAATGTTACAAATTTAAATATCGCTCGAAAAGCTTTATGCGACGAATATAATGTCGTTTTAATTAAAGACGGTGCTATGGCTTTAGCTGAACTTATAAATATTAACCCAGACCTCATTTTACTAGACGTTGAAATGCCAGGTCTTACTGGTTTTGACGTTATAAAATGTATAAAAAACGAAATGCCCGAGCCTTACAAAAGTATTCCTGTAATATTTTTAACTGCAAAAGATGATAGCAGCAGTGAATACGAAGGGCTTACATTAGGTGCGGTTGATTATGTTGCTAAGCCTTTTTCTGCCGTTTTACTTAAAAAACGTGTAGAGTTACACCTTAAATTACATGATTATAGTACAAAACTTGAACATTTAGTTGCCGAAAAAACAGAACATATAAAAGAATTACAATATGCTATTATATACGCACTTTCTGAAATGGTCGAAAAAAGAGACCACACAACAGGCGGTCATATAACACGTACTAGCAGATATCTAAAAACTTTACTTATGCAAATTTTTAACGACAATGTTTATGAAAATGACTTAAAAAATATCGATACAGAAATTTACTCCCACGCATCACAAATGCATGACGTTGGTAAAATATGTATTCCTGATAATATTCTACTTAAAGAGGGTCGCCTTACAAACGAAGAGTTCGACAAAATGAAAGAACATACTATTTACGGTGGCGAAATTATTAGAACTGCTATGTCAAATACTCGTGACGCAGAATTTTTAATCGTTGCAGAGATGTTTGCATCTACTCACCATGAAAAGTGGAACGGCACAGGCTACCCTAACGGACTAAAAGGCGAGGAAATTCCAATTGGTGGTAGAATTATGGCAATTGTTGATGCATACGACGCTATTATCTCTAAACGCCCTTATAAAGACGCAAAAACACATGAGCAAGCTGTTGAAATTATTAAAAACGATAGCGGTACTCACTTTGACCCTGTTTTAGTAAAAAGCTTTTTATCTATAGCAGATGAATTTAAGTCTATCGCTTTGGAGGATTAATTATGTATTATGACCACAAAGAAATAATCACACCAGAAGATATAAAAGAAACTCTCACAATAACTAATGTAGGTGCTTTTATTTGGAACTTGCAAACAGGACACGTTATATATAGTAAAGAGTGGGCAAGCATTGTGGGTTATGAGCTTCATGAACTTGCTTTTGACGTTACAACGTGGGAAAATATGCTTTTACCTGAAGATTTAAAAACGGCAGAAGTTTGTGTTGATAATTATTTAAGCGGTGTTACCGATATGTACACGGCTGAGTTTCGTATGATAAAAAAAGATGGCACTATTATTTGGGGTCTTGATAAAGGAAAAATCACAAAGTATGACGAATACGGCAACCCTTTAATTTTATGTGGAGTTTTACAAGATATCACAACATTTAAGAATGTAGAATTTGAGTTGCGTGAAAATAGAGAAAAGTTAGCCCTTGCTTTAGATGTAGCAGAGTTTGGCGGTTGGGAATGGGACGTATTAGAAAACCGTGTATATTATAATGACGAATTTTTAAAGATGTTTGGTTATAATAGAGATGAAATTACTGGCACACTTGAAGAATGGGTTAGCAGAAACCACCCAGACGACTTAACACGTGTTACAAAATGTCTTGACGATTATGTAGAGGGAAAAACAGATAAATATAATGTAGACACACGTATTTTACATAAAAACGGCGAATATATATGGATACGAGATGTAGGAAAAATTGTATCACGCCGTGAAGATGGCACGGCTTTACGTTTAGTTGGCGGTCATCTTAATATAAACGAACTTAAATTATCGCAACTTAAATTAGAGGAAACTTTAAACGAACTTGAAAATCACCAAGCACATCTAGAAACTGAAATTGAATTAAGAACTAAATCTTTAATCGACCAAGATTTTTTACTTACACGAGTAAACGAAATATCACAAACTTTGCTTTCAGTAACTGATAATAGCCTTTTTAGTGAGTATATGGTTAATTGTCTTGAAAAACTAGCTCACGCTTTTGATGTTTGCCAAGTTGATTTGTGGAAAACTATAAAAACTGAACATAAGTCCTTTGCTTTTTTATCATATACATATTATGACGGTCAAAAAATAGCTTTTGATGTAGAAGACATAGAAGAATATATTTTAAATTTACCAGACGACGAGATTATCCATATTAGAAAAGATAGTAATATAATCATTAATTACACTTTAATTGACAGCGACTATATTGAAGTTATCGAAAAAGAGGAAGAAGTTATTGCAGACTTTATGCAACGTGTCCCTATAGAACTTCGTGATTATATCCTTAATAATTTTAAAAACTACCGCTCTCTTCTTCTTGTACCTGTTTATATTTCGGAAAGTTTATATGGTTATATTGCTATAAGCCATGAAAAGGAAAATATTAAATATACGCAAGCACAAAAAAATATGCTTATAATGAGTGGTAATA
The DNA here is from genome assembly GCA_964369305.1 of uncultured Eubacteriales bacterium. Lineage (GTDB taxonomy): Bacteria > Bacillota > Clostridia > Oscillospirales > Acutalibacteraceae > CAYJFG01. The sequence goes on along the minus strand of CAYJFG010000001.1, from coordinate 2,181 downwards.
TATTTGCAACTGCTCACCACCGCTATAGGCTTGACGAACAATTAATTAAAGCCCATGAAGAGGCACTTTTAAGTTCACAAGCAAAAACAAATTTCCTTGCAAATATGAGCCATGAAATCCGCACACCTTTAAACGCTATTTTAGGTATGTCTGAAATTATATTAAGGGAGAGCATTGGCAGAGCTACAGAAGAATATGCTGTTGAAATTAAAAACGCAAGTGAGAGTTTACTATCTATTATCAATGATATTTTAGATATTTCTAAAATTGAATCTGGAAAACTTGAAGTTATTGAGCTTGAATACTATATAAATTCTCTATTCCACGACGTTATAGGGCTTTCAAAAATAAGAATTGCAGATAAGCCAATTCTATTTACAACTTATATCGACAATAATATACCAGCTAAATTAAAAGGCGACGAAATTAGAATAAAACAGATACTTCTAAATCTACTTAGCAACGCAATTAAATTTACAAAATCAGGAAATATACATTTTGAGGCAACTTGCGAAAATAATAACGGTATATCGACTATTACTTTTAAAGTTCATGATACTGGAATGGGAATAAAAGAAGAAGATATAGACCGTCTATTTATGCAGTTTGAGCGAGTGGACACAAAGAAAAACCGCAATATAGAGGGAACTGGATTAGGTCTTGCTATTACAAAACAACTTTGCGAAATGATGGGCGGTAACATATATGTAGAAAGCAATGTTGGTATAGGTTCTACATTTACTGTTGTAATCCCACAAAAATATAAAAATTATATGCCACTAGTAGAAACCGCTCAAAGTAAAAAAATACTAGTATACGAAGCTCGTGAGTACCACGCTAAGTCAACATCAAAATCTATAAAAGCTATAGGTTCTTCATGTACTGTTTGCACAAATCAATCGGATTTACTTAACTTTTTAAACGAGGGCGATTACGATTACCTATTTGCACCTACTGTACATCTTTCAAAAATTAAAGCCCTTAAACAGTCGCTTAACCGCAAATTTAATATAGTTTTAATGATTGACCCAGGCGACACTATTATTTATAGGGATATTTTAACTATTAATCTACCAATTAACTGTTTACAGTTATCAAATATTTTTGGTAATAGCAACGCTTTAATTCAAGATAAAGAAAAAATAGAGCATTTTATAGCACCAGATGCAAATATACTTGTTGTTGACGATAATTTAGTAAACTTAAAAGTAGCTAAAGGTCTTATGGCTCCTTATAAATCCCACATCAAAACTGCAATTAATGGTGCAATAGCTGTTGAAATGGTAAAAAATAATATTTATGACCTTATCTTTATGGATCATATGATGCCTGAAATGGACGGTATAGACGCTACAAATGCTATACGTGCTTTAAATGGCGATTATTTTAAAAATGTTCCAATTATAGCACTTACAGCAAACGCCTTAGTTGGTGCAAAAGAATTGTTTGTCAAAGAGGGTATGGACGACTTTTTAGCAAAACCTATCGAAATGAAAAAGCTTAACTCAATACTTCTTAAATGGATACCAGATGAAAAAATAGAGATTATTGAGCCAGTTTCAAAGAAGAAAGAAGAAAGTAGCGACGCTCCTTTAATCACTATTGGTAATATAAATACTGACTACGGTATTAAATTAATTGGCGGAAATTTAGAAGACTATATCGACGTTTTACATTCTTTTTATAGCGACGGTTTAAATAAAATAAATTCTATTTCAAAATCATTTGGCGACAAAAATATTAAAGCATATCGAATAGAAGTCCACGCTGTTAAAAGTGCAGCTGCAAGTATTGGTGCTTTTGATTTATCACAAAAAGCCAAAAACTTAGAAGAGGCCGCTAATAAAGATGATTTACGCTATATCACATCTTACACCGATGAATTTTTAAATATCTATACAGAACTTTTATATAAAATAAAAGATGAAATCAAGTTACCTGAAACAAACGGAATAGATAGAGAAAGTGGCGACGTTTCATTACTTAAAGAAAAAGTTATAATTTTAGAGGAGTCTATTAATCTACTTGATATTGACATTATTGAGCAAACTTTAGAAATATGCTTATATTATAATTGGAGTGGAGATATTAACCATCTGCTACAATCAATTAAAGATTATATAGAAAGCTTTGAGTATTACAATGCTAAACCTTTAATAGCTAAGCTTAAAATTGAAATTT